>JACQEH010000071.1 GCA_016200675.1 Chloroflexota bacterium
ATCCTGCTGGTGAGCCTCACCCTCGTCCTCGGGGCCTGGCGGATGGTGGCCGGCCGCGGCGAGGAGGGGTTCGCGGCCCGCTGGCTCGGCCTGACGGTTGTCTGGGGGGCGATCGCCCTGACCGTGCTTGCGCCGTCCCTCCAGACGGTCGTGCCGGGCCTCCCGAACGACCACTACCACGCCTTCCTCGACCAGGCCGTGATCGTGATCCTGGCGCTCGGGCTGCGGGCCGTCGCCGCCGGTTCGGGGCTCGCCGTCCGGGTCGACCGGACGGCCCGCGTCGTGGTGGCCGGGGTGGTCCTGGCAATCGTCGCCGTCGATGTCTCCCGCTGGCCGCCGCTCAGCCAGGCGAACGGCGGGTGGACCGCGGCCCAGGCCGCCGGGATCCGCATCGCGCGGGAGAGCGCCGGGCGCGTCCTGGACGTCCGCGGCCTGCCGCTCTTCAAGACGGCGGAGGGGATCGGCTTCCCGGTCATCGCTGCGGGCGGCTCGGCGGTCATCGCCACCAGCGAGGCCAGCGCCGATCGGCCGATCGCGCCGGGGGCGACGCTCGTCATCGCCTGCGATCGCCTCTTCGAACCGGTCCTGCCGGGGACGTGCGGAGGGGCCGCGGAGTCATGGCTCCTCGGCCACATCCCGGGGCTTGGCAGCGGGGCCGCGGCCCCGCTCCTCATCGACCGCTTCGACGCCTCGCCGCGGACGTCGATCTCGATCTACCGGCCCTGACCGGGCGGCAGCACCCGGCACGAGACCTCCGCCCGATCCCGCTGGAATCGCGAACGCCGGCGCCCCGAACGCCGGCGTTCGCTGTCCCCGAGACCCGGACGTGGAGGGCGATCCGGGCCGTACGATGAAGACGGTGGTCAGTACCGGTCGGAGGAACGCCCCGTCGGTCTGGTCAGGGTTGGCGTCGAGGTCACGCGCGTGGCAATGCCCACGCGCGGCATGAGGCTCGGCTGGATCGACCGCGAGCCGTAGCTCGTCGGCCGGGTGGCCGGCATCGGACCCGGCCGGGCATCCGCGGTTCCGTGGCTGCCGCCCGGCGCCGTCCGGGGGCCCATGGTCCCGTTCGCCACCGATCGCGTCTCGTTGCCAGCGGCGTGGCCGCTTCCGTTGGTGCCGGACGGCGTGTGATCGGCGGCGTGGAAGACGCGCCCGAAGCGGCGCATCCGCACGGCGAGGTAGTACTCCATGATCTGGCGCACCTGCGGCTCGCCGAGCGCCTCGTCGGCCCGCAGGGCGTACTCGACACGAGCGGTCGGATTCGCGGAGCCGCTGGTCACCAGGCCCAGGTACTGAGGCGTGTCCGCATCCTCGCGGATCTCGCGCAGCCCGCGGGCCAGCTTCGTGGCGGTTCCCAGGGAGGGCATCCGGTCGCCACGGATGAGGCGCGAGATCGTGGAGTGGTCGACCCCGGACTGCTGGGCGAGCTGTCGCTGGGACATCTTCTTCGCCTTGAGCTGGGCTCGAAGCCACTCGTTGAAGGCTCGACCGTTCTGGCTGGTCATCGCAGGTTCCGGAGGCTCCTGTCGGGTGCACAGTGCGGGCGTGAACTGACCCGACTATCGGTTCGGGACCCTTCCGTCCATATCACCCGTTGGTACCTCGGCTCGGGGCCGGCCGACGGTTGTCCAGGGTCGGGTGCGGTGGAGTTCCGGCGAGTCGCGTGCGGTGCGCGGTACCGGGACCACCCGGCGGCGAACCCGCAATGGACGCCCGATCGCACCCCGATCAGGCGGCCGCGGGCTCGACCCCCTTCGAGAGGCCCGCACCGCGGCGCTTGCCGGAGATCGCATAGGCGATGGCGCCGAGGATGATGATCGTGAGGACCGAGATCGTGCGGTCGACGACCGTGATCGCCAGCGCCTCGGTGTTCGGGACCTTGTAGACGATGGTCAGGAGGCCCACGACCGCGCCCTCCACGAAGCCGAGGCCCGCGGGCGTAATGGGGATCGCCGTCAGGAGCGACGCGCTCAGGGCGATGAAGAAAGCGCCGCTGATGCCGAGGTGGACGTCGGTCATGCCGAGGGCCTGGACGACGAGATAGAGGCGCGTCGCCTCGGATCACGACCACGACGCCGCCGGCGAAGACGAGCTGAATGTCCGCCGGCATCCCCGACCGGAACGAGACGAAGCCGGCCGCAAGGCCGAGGACCACGATCGCGAAGAGGTCGAGGATCCGCTCGATGAAGACGGTCCCGACCGTTCTCGAGAGCGAGACGCTCGAGTTGATCTTGAGGAGATAGGCCCGGTAGATGTCGCCGAGCTTGGCCGGCACGAGGCAGTTGACGAGCCAGGACAGGAAGATGATCTCGGTCGCATCGCGGACCTGGAGCGGAAAGCCCGTCCGGCGGACGAGGATCGTCCAGCGCAGGCCGCGAAGGGGGAAGCCCAGGTAGAAGACCGCGAAGGCGGCCAGCAGGAGCAGGCCGTTGGCACGGAGGATCGCGCCCGGGACCTCGTCGAGGCGGAAGCCGGGCAGGCTCCGGGCAAAGAGGTACAAGAGGGCCAGCGGCAGGGCCAGCGAGATGATCGTCCGCGGCTGGCGCAGGCGCCGACCGAGCGAGAGCTGCTCGGAGGTGACCTCCGGCTCCGCGTCGAGTCGCGGCGCCACGGGCGGGACGTCGGCGCCGGAGCCCCCGGCGTGCTGGCCCCCGGCGTGCTGCCCCCCGGCGTGCTGCCCCCCGGCGCCCGTCGGCGCGGTCACGCCGGCGTCCCGGGGCGGACCCGCCCGCGACCCCTTGCGCGATTGATCGTCCGCGCCACGGGCGTCACGAGCCGGGCGTAGGCCGAACTCCGGCCGATGACGAGCTCCGGGCCCGCGCGCAGGGCGGCCCGCAGGCCGTCCGCGGTGGACGGATCCCCGCCGATCGCGGTGTAGGCAATCCCGACCTCGAGAGTCGTGTGGGCGTCGGACACGGCGACCCCGGGCACGCCGGCCGCGGCCGCGAGGGCCGCCGCGCGGGCGTTCCCGTCCCCGACCATGAGCCGGGCGTTCCACGCCTCGACCCAGTCGACGGTGGCAGCCAGGCCTTCGAGGTCGCCGAGGCCCTCGCCCTTCGACAGGGAGCCGCGGAAGCGGTCGAACGGATGGGGGATCCCCACCAGGCCGCCCTGGGCCCGGACGGCCGCGATCGTCTCGACCGCGGACAGGCCCGGCGGGACGGCCTCGGTCAGGAAGACCGCGATGAGGTCGCCGTCGCGGGTCCGGATCTCCTCCCCCACCAGGATGGTCAGGCCCTCGGGCGCGGCCGCCCGGGCCTCGACGGCGCCGTCGATGCGGTCGTGGTCGGTGATGGCGAGGTGCGTCAGGCCGCGCCGGGCCGCGGTCCGGACCACGGATGCCGGCGAGGCCAGCGAGTCGAAGCTCGCCGACGTGTGGCAGTGGAGGTCGACGAACGACCGGACCTGGTTCACCGGCCGTGCCGCGCCCGCGTGCCTAGAAGTTCTGGACGAGCGACTTCTTGAAGAAGCCGTAGTGCTTGAGGGCCTCGCCGGTTCCCAGGGCGACGCAGTTGAGGGCGTTCTCGGCGACGTGGCAGGGCACGCCGGTGACCTGCGTCAGGAGCTTGTCGATGTTCCGGAGGAGGGCCCCGCCGCCGCTCATGACCATGCCCTTGTCGATGATGTCGGAGGACAGCTCGGGCGGCGTCTGCTCCAAAACCTGGCGGACCGCCGCGACGAGCTGCTGGAGGGGCGCTTCGATGGCCTCCATGACCTCGGAGCTGGTGATCGGGATGGTCCGTGGCAGGCCGGCGATGAGGTCGCGGCCGCGGACCTCCATGGTCAGCTCCCGCTCGAGCGGCAGGGCGGTCCCGATCTGGATCTTGACCTCCTCGGCCGTCCGCTCCCCGATCATGAGGTTGTACTTCTTCCGGATGTAGGTCGCGATGTGCTCGTCGAACTTGTTGCCGCCGACGCGCAGGGAGGTCGAGACGACGATCCCGCCGAGGGCGATGACGGCGATCTCGCTCGTCCCGCCGCCGATGTCGATGACCATGTTCCCCGAAGGCCCGCTGATGGGGACGTTGGCCCCGATGGCCGCCGCGAGCGGCTCCTCGATGAGGTAGGCCTCCTTGGCCCCGGCCTTCAGGGCGGCGTCGCGGACGGCCCGCTTCTCGACCGAGGTCACGCCCGCCGGCACGCTGATCATGACCTCGGGCCGGCTGAACATGAACTTGCCCTGGGTGGCCTTGCCGATGAAGAAGCGGAGCATCGCCTCGGTGATGACGTAGTCGGCGATGACGCCGTCCTTCATGGGCCGGATGGCGGTGATGTTGCCGGGGGTCCGCCCGATCATCTCGCGGGCTTCCTCGCCCACGGCCCGGATGCGGTTGTCGTCGTCCACCGCCACCACGGAGGGTTCCTGGATGACGATGCCCTTGCCCTCGACGTGGACAAGGACGTTGGCGGTGCCGAGGTCGATGCCGATCTTCATGCGGGTGTGCCGGGATCCCCTTCCTGGACGCGCTCGATCCTGGCGCCGAGATCCAGGAACTTCGCCTCGATGTTCTCATACCCTCGCCGGACATGGTGTCCGCCGTGAATCGTGGATGTGCCGCGGGCGGCGAGCGCAGCCAGGATCAGCGACGCGCCGGCCCGCAGGTCGGAGATCTCCACCTCGGCGCCCCGGAGTTTCGCCGGCCCGTCGATCACCGCATGGTGGGGATCCGGGAGCTCGATCCGGGCGCCCATCTTGCGGAGCTCGGACATCCATTCGAGGCGGTCCTCGAAGATCGCCTCGTGGACGGTGGAGCGGCCCCGGGCCTGGGTCAGCAGGACGGTCGTCGGTGGCTGGAGGTCGGTCGCCAGGCCCGGATAGGGGGCCGTCTCGATGTCGATCGGGGCATAGGCCCCCGGGCCGACGGTCGTGGCATCCACCGCGAGGGTGTCGACGCCGCAGTCCACGGCAATCCCCATCCGGCCGAGGACCTGGACGAGCGCGTCGAGGTGGTCGCAGCGGGCCGCCTCGAGGGTGATCCTGCCGCCGGTCATGGCCGCCGCGACGGCGAAGGTGCCGGCCTCGATGCGATCCGGGACGACCGCGTGATCCGCGCCACGAAGGCGCTTCTTGCCGTGGACCTCGATCGTGTCCGGGAACGTCCGCTCGACGTCGGCGCCCATCGCCTGGAGGAAGGTGACGAGGTCGTCGATCTCGGGCTCCTGGGCCGCTGGCCGGATCACCGTGTGGCCGTCGGCCAGGGTCGCCGCGAGCATCGCGTTCTCGGTGCCCATGACGGTCACGAACGGGAAGCGGATCTCGGCGCCGCGGAGGCGGCCCGGGGCCTTGGCGTAGTAGTAGCCGTAGCGGTAGTCGATGTCGGCGCCGAGGGCTCGCATGGCGTCGACGTGGAGGTCCACCGGCCGCCGCCCGATCCGGTCGCCGCCGGGGTTGCTGATGATCACCTCGCCGAAGCGGGTCAGGAGCGGACCGAGGAGCATGAAGGAGGCCCGCATCTTGGCCGCCGCCTCGAGCGGCACGAAGAGCCAGTCCACGTCGCCGGCCGAGACCTCGTAGGTGTTCGGCTCGGGATGGTCCACCACGACGCCGAGGTCGCGGAGGGTCTCGGCCATCACCCGCACGTCCTCGATCTCGGGGACGTTCGTGAAGCGGCAGCGCTCCCCGGTCAGGCAGGCGGCAGCGAGCATCTTGAGGGCCGCGTTCTTGGCCCCGGCCACGCGGACGCGGCCGTGCAGGGCGGCCCCGCCGGTGACGCGAAAGACCTCCCGGGTGACGGGCTGCGGGACGAACTCCCAGTGGAACGGTCGAGGATCCGCCACGCTGCCTACCCGCGGTGGCGGGGACCCTCCCGGTGGCGGAGCGCGACGCGCTGGCGCAGGAGTGCCACGGCCAGGGCGGCCCGGGCCTGGGTCAGGTCGGCGCCCTCGTGGAAGCCGCCCTCGAGGGCACGTTCCGCCTCGCGGCGGGCCTCGGCGGCCCGCTCGACGTCGATCTCGGCGGCCATGTCGGCCATCTCGGCCATGACCACGACCTTGTCGGGGCGGACCTGGAGGAAACCCCCCGCGATCGCGAATGTCTCGACCTGGCCGGCCTTCCGGATGCGGAGCTCGCCGACGCCGAGCGTCGTCACGAGCGGCGCATGGCGGGGCAGGACCCCGAGCTCGCCCTCCGCGCCGGGCAGCGTCACGGCGTCGACCGTGTCGCTGTAGGCCAGCTTCTCGGGCGTCACGATCTCCAGGAGGAGGGGCATGGGATCAGCCCGCCAGCTTGGCCGCGTTGGCCCGGACGTCGTCGATGGTCCCGGCCAGGAAAAAGGCCTGCTCCGGCAGCGTGTCGGTGTTGCCGTCGAGGATCTCCTTGAAGGACGCTACCGTGTCCTTGATCGAGACGTAGACCCCCGGCCGACCGGTGAAGACCTCGCCGACGAAGAACGGCTGGCTCATGAAGCGCTGCAGGCGGCGCGCCCGGGCGACGGTCGACTTGTCCTCCTCGGACAGCTCGTCGATGCCGAGGATGGCGATGATCTGCTCCAGGTCGCGGTAGCGCTGGAGGACGCGCTGGGTCTCGCGGGCGACGTCGTAGTGCTCCTGGCCCACGACGAGCGGGTCGAGAACCCGGGAGGTCGAGGTCAGCGGGTCGACGGCCGGGTAGATGCCCAGCTCGGCGATGCTCCGCTCCAGGCGGATCGTCGAGTCGAGGTGGCCGAAGGTGGTGGCCGGGGCCGGGTCGGTGTAGTCGTCGGCCGGCACGAAGACCGCCTGGAGCGACGTGATCGAACCCTTCTTGGTCGAGGTGATGCGCTCCTGCAGGGCGGCCATCTCGGTCGCCAGGTTGGGCTGGTAGCCGACCGCCGAGGGCATCCGGCCGAGGAGAGCGGAGACTTCCGAGCCGGCCTGGGTGAAGCGGAAGATGTTGTCGATGAAGAGGAGGACGTCGCGCCCTTCCTCGTCGCGGAAGTACTCGGCCATGGTCAGGCCCGTCAGGCCGACGCGCTGGCAAGCGCCCGGCGGCTCGTTCATCTGGCCGAAGACGAAGGCCGTCTTGGCGATGACACCCGAGTCGGTCATCTCCTTGATCAGGTCGTTGCCCTCGCGGCTCCGCTCGCCGACCCCGGCGAACACGGACACGCCCGCATGCTCCTGGGCGACGTTCCGGATCAGCTCCTGGATGATGACCGTCTTGCCGACCCCGGCACCGCCGAAGATGCCGATCTTGCCGCCCTTCTTGAAGGGGCAGATGAGGTCGATGACCTTGAGGCCCGTCTCGAAGACCTCGACCTCGGTCGACTGCTCGTCGAAGGCCGGCGCGGAGCGATGGATCGGGAGGGTCGTCGTGGCCCCCACGGGGCCCTTGCCATCGATCGGCAGGCCGAGGACGTCGAAGACGCGGCCGAGAGTCACCTCGCCCACGGGCACGGAGATGGGGGCGCCCGTATCGCGGGCATCGATGCCGCGGGGCATGCCGTCGGTGGTGGTCATGGCCACCGCCCGCACCCAGTTGTTGCCGAGGTGCTGCTGGACCTCGCAGGTCAGCGTCCCGCCGGCCGGGAGGGCGAGCTCGACGGCGTTGTAGATGGCCGGCAGCTGGCCGGCCGGGAACTCGATGTCGACGACGGGGCCGGTGATCTGGATGACCCGGCCGGTCGCGAGGGTGGGGGCGGTCGCCATGGTGTCTGATTGCCTCCTGGTACGCGCCGTCAGTGCGCCTGGGCGCCGGTCGCGATCTCGATCATCTCGCGGGTGATGTTGGCCTGGCGGACCTTGTTGTAGGCGAGGGTGTACTCCTCGATCAGGTCGTCGGCGTTTTCGGTGGCGTTCTTCATCGCGACCATTCGCGACGATTCCTCGGAGGCCTTGGCCTCCAGGACCGCCTGGAAGAGCCGGGTGGCGACGTAGCGCGGGAGCAGCTGCTCCAGGACCGCCGCCGGGTTGGGCTCGAAGATGAACTGGTTGCCCGGGATGCCGTCCGTGTCCGCGCTCGGGGTGACGGGCAGGAGCGTCTCCAACTGGGCCCGCTGGACGAGCGTCGAGACGAAGCGCGGGTAGACCAGGTCGATCCGCCCGAACTCGCCGCTGATGAAGCCGTCGGTGACGAGGCGGGCGAGGGGCAGGACGTCGGCGAACGTGGGCCGGTCGCCGAAGCCCGCGAAGTGGGCCTCCAGCGGCACGCGGGTCCGGCGCATGGCGTCGCGGCCCTTGCGGCCGACGCTCACGACGGCGAGGTCGCCCTGGTGGTCCATGATCGCCCGCGCCGCGAAGCGAATCGTGTTGGTGTTCAGGGGCCCCGCCAGGCCGCGGTCCGAGGTGATCAGGACCAGGAGGCGCTTGCCGCCCTCGCGGGCCGCGAGCAGCGGATGCTCGTCCTGGCCGAGGACCGCCGCGAGGTCGGCCAGGACCTCGTCGATCTTCTGGGAGTAGGGCCGGGCCGTGAGGGTCGCGTCCTGGGCACGCTTGAGCTTCGAGGCGGCCACGAACTGCATCGCCCGCGTGATCTGCTTGATCTTGGCGACGTCCCGGATGCGACGGCGGAGGTCCCGCTGGCTAGCCATCGACGCGACTCCAGGCCGCTGCCCAGGCTGTGCCCGTACCGGGGTTTGGACGCGTGCCTCGGTTTGAGGTGTGCGTGGCCGCCGCGACGCTCGACGCGGCCCCATCTACGCCAGGCACCGGTGTTAGCGCAGATCCGGTCAGATGCGGGCGAGGCACAGGGTGCCGGCCGGGCACTGGTCGAACGTGCGACCTCGCACGCGCGACCCCGCCGGGCCCCGTTACCCGCGCAATCAGCCCAAGTTCCGCCGCTACCACCGCCGAGAGGCGTAGCTGGGTTCGATTTGGCCGGGGCAGGCCGTTACCACCGTCCCTACCGGTACGGGGGAGCAGCAGGCGGGACCCGAGCTCGGCGTTCATGCCAGGAACGACTCGCGGAAGGCGGCGATGGCCTCGTCCAGGGCCTTCGCGATCTCGTCGGTCAGGGTCTTGCCCGTGCCGAGATCCTTGAGGATGGTCGGCCGCTCGGTCTCGAGGAAGCGGTAGAACTGCGTCTCGAAGTCCTTGACCCGCGCGGTCGGGACATCGTCGAGCTTGCCGGTGGTGGCGACGTACAGGATCGCAACCTGGTTCTCGACCGGCATCGGCTGGTACTGGGGTTGCTTGACGACCTCGGACAGCTTCTCGCCGCGGGTCAGCTGGTCGCGGGTCGCCTTGTCCAGGTCGGACGCGAACTGGGCGAAAGCAGCGAGCGAGCGGTACTGGGCGAGGTCCAGCTTGAGGGGGCCGGCCACCTTCTTCATCGCCTTGGTCTGGGCCGCCGAGCCGACGCGCGACACGGAGATGCCGATGTTCAGGGCGGGCCGCTGGCCGGCGTTGAAGAGGTCCGTCTCCAGGAAGAGCTGGCC
>JACQEH010000072.1 GCA_016200675.1 Chloroflexota bacterium
ACTCCGCGATCGTGGCTCCGGAAGGGGCGGCGTTCGACATGGCCGTCGAACGGCCCACCGGAACCCCCATCGATGGATGGGACAGGGTCCTCGCCGAGGGTCCCGACACCCCGGCCAGACCAAGGACCCGCGGTCCACGTGACCGCAGACCGACCGACGAACCGAAAGGAGCAGCGTCTTCGTGCCGACGATCAGCCAGCTCGTGCGCCACGGCCGCACCGCCAAGATCGCGAAGATCAAGGCGCCGGCGATGCGCAAGAACTGGAACAGCCTTCGGCAGCGCCAGGTGTCTATCCCGGGGGCGCCCCAGAAGCGGGGTGTCTGCCTCCAGTTGCGCACGATGACGCCGAAGAAGCCGAACTCGGCCCTTCGGAAGATCGCCCGCGTCCGCCTGACCAACCAGATGGAGGTCACGGCCTACATCCCGGGTATCGGCCACAACCTCCAGGAGCACTCCGTCGTCCTCGTCCGGGGCGGTCGGGTGAAGGACCTCCCGTCGGTCAAGTACCACATCATCCGGGGCACCCTTGACGCCGCGGGTGTCCGCGACCGCAAGCAGGGCCGCTCCAAGTACGGGGCCAAGGTCGCCCCGGCGGTCGGAGGCAAGCGCTAATGCCCCGCCGCGCGAGCATCGCCCGCAAGACCAAGTACGAGCACATCCCGGCCAACCGGACCACGGCCCGCTTCCACGCCAAGCTCATGCGCGACGGCAAGAAGAACCTCGCCGAGCGGATCCTGCGCCAGGCCCTCGCCCGGGCCGAGGCGTCGGCCAAGCGGCCGGGCCTCGAGGTCCTCGAGAACGCCCTCCGCAACGCGAGCCCCATCATCGAGGTCAAGCCCCGCCGCGTCGGCGGCGCCACCTACCAGGTCCCGGTCGAGATCCGGGGCGACCGCCGCCTGTCGCTCGGCGTCCGCTGGCTCGTCCAGTCGGCTCGCAAGCGCAGCGGCAAGAGCATGAGCGAGAAGCTCGCGGCCGAGTTCGTCGATGCCATGAACGGCCTCGGCGCGGCGGTCAAGCGGCGCGAAGACACGCACAAGATGGCCGACGCCAACAAGGCGTTCAGCCATTTCAAGTGGTAGTCCCGGGAAGGTCTGAACAGTGACACGGCAGGTTCCGCTCGCGCGCACGCGGAACATCGGAATCATCGCCCACATCGACGCCGGGAAGACCACCGTCACCGAGCGGATCCTTTTCTATACCAAGAAGATCTACAAGCTCGGCGAGGTCCACGAGGGCGCGGCCACGATGGACTGGATGCCCCAGGAGCAGGAGCGCGGCATCACCATCACCGCCGCGGCAACCACCTGCGATTGGGACGACCACCGCATCAACATCATCGATACGCCCGGGCACGTGGACTTCACGGTCGAGGTCGAGCGGAGCCTCCGCGTCCTCGACGGCGCGGTCGTGGTCTTCGACGGCGTCGCCGGCGTCGAGCCCCAGTCGGAGACGGTCTGGCGCCAGGCGGATCGCTACTCGGTGCCCCGTATCTGCTTCATCAACAAGCTCGACCGGACCGGCGCCGACTTCTGGCGCTGCGTCGACATGATCGTCGACCGCCTCGGAGCGCGGCCCGTGCCGATCCAGATCCCGATCGGCATCGAGGACACCTTCGAAGGCATCGTCGACCTCGTCGAGATGAAGGCGATCCTCTATCGCGACGACCTCGGCAGCAAGATCGACGTCGTCGAGATTCCGGCCGGCCTCCGGGCCGAGGCGGCCAGGCATCGCGAGCGGCTCGTCGAGGCCGTCGCCGAGGCCGACGACGCCCTGACCCACAAGTATCTCGAGGGCGAAGAGCTGACGGTCGCCGAGATCCGGCACGGCCTCCGCCTCGGGACGCTGCAGTCGAAGTTCGTGCCGGTCCTGGCCGGGTCGGCCCTCAAGAACAAAGGCGTCCAGCCGATGCTCGACGCGGTGGTGGCCTACCTGCCTTCGCCGCTCGACGTGCCGCCGACCATCGGCCTCCGGCCCGGGACCGACGAGGAGCTGCTCCGGACGGTTGACGACAAGGAGCCCTTCTCGGCTCTCGCCTTCAAGATCGCGGCCGATCCGTTCGTCGGCAAGCTGGCCTTCTTCCGGGTCTACTCCGGGACGCTCAAGGCCGGCTCCTACGTCCTGAACACGGCCAAGGGCAAGAAGGAGCGCGTCGGGCGCATCCTCCAGATGCATGCCAACCACCGCGAGGAGATCGACGAGGCGTACGCCGGCGACATCGCCGCGATCGTCGGCCTGAAGGACACCTTCACCGGCGACACGCTGTCGGATCCGGAGCACCCGATCCTCCTCGAGACGATCTCCTTCCCGGAGCCCGTCATCGAAGTCAAGATCGAGCCCAAGACCAAGGCCGACCAGGACAAGATGGGCATCGCCCTCCAGCGCCTGGCCGAGGAGGACCCGACCTTCCGGGTCAAGACCGACGCCGAGAGCGGCGAGACCCTCATCGCCGGGATGGGCGAGCTGCACCTCGACGTCCTCGTCGACCGCATGGTCCGCGAGTTCAAGGTCGCCGCCAACGTCGGCCGGCCGCAGGTGTCCTACCGCGAGACGATCCGCCGCCGGGCCGAGGGCAACGGGCGGTTCATCCGCCAGACCGGTGGCAAGGGCCAGTACGGCCACGTCATCCTGACCCTGGAGCCCGGCGAGAAGGGCTCCGGCTACGAGTTCGTCGACAAGATCGTCGGCGGGACCATCCCCCGCGAGTACATGCGGGCAATCAACCAGGGCATCCACGAGACCGTCGACACCGGCGTCTACGCCGGCTTCCCGATGGTCGACGTGCGGGCCATCGTCCACGACGGCTCGTACCACGAGGTCGACTCGTCGGAGATGGCCTTCAAGATCGCCGCCTCGATGGCCCTCAAGGATGCCGTCGAGAAGGCCGATCCCACGATCCTCGAGCCGATGATGCGGGTCGAGGTCACGATGCCGGAATCCTTCATGGGCGACGTCATCGGCGACCTCAACAGTCGTCGCGGTCTCGTCGAGGCGACGGAGATGCGGGGCACGACAACGGTCGTCCGCGCCGCGGTTCCGCTGGCCGAGATGTTCGGCTACGCCACGGACCTGCGGTCGATGACCCAGGGCCGGGCCAGCTATTCCATGGAGTTGTCGCACTACGCCGAGGTCCCGGGCAATCTCGCCCAGGAGCTCGTCGCCAAGTCACGCGTTTCCTGAGCGGTCGGGACGAGGAGCCAGGAGCAGCCCACGATGGCCAAGAAGAAGTTCGAGCGCACCAAGCCGCACGTGAACATCGGCACGATCGGCCACATCGACCATGGCAAGACGTCGCTGACGGCGGCGATCACCAAGTACCTCGCGCTCAAGGGTGAGGCGGAGTACCGCGCCTTCGACACGATCGACAACGCCCCCGAGGAGCGCGAGCGCGGCATCACCATCGCCATCGCCCACGTCGAGTACGAGACGGACAAGCGCCAC
>JACQEH010000073.1 GCA_016200675.1 Chloroflexota bacterium
CCACCGCCGGCGCCGCCGGCTCCTTCGAAGGGCTGACGACGCCCCTGCCCGGCCAGCTCGCCTACGACACGGACCCGGGAGGCGGTCAGGACGCCCGACTGCGGATCAGTTTCGGGGTTCCGGGCAAGGCCGGGGCGCCGGCCCAGGGCGTCATCGCGGCGAGCGTGCCGCTGGACGGTCTCCTGACGTGGGCCAACTACGGGCTGGACACGACCGGCCAGCAGCTCTCGATGCTCCGCCGGGGAGATCCCGTCGCGGTCGTGGCGACGCATGGGAGTGGCACGGGCGACCCGCACCCGGTCCTGGAGGTGACCGGTGACGCTGGATCGCAGGTGACCGGGATCGCCGATGTGGCGCTGCCCGGCGTCGACGGCTGGCAGGTCGCGGCCAGCGCGCCGCTGACGGTCGCGGCCATTCCGCTGCCGGCGCTGCTCACGCTGATCGCGCTGATGGTGCTCCTGATCGGTGCCACCTGGTGGATGGGACGCAAGATCATCGAGCCGGCCGCCGAGCTGGACGCCCAGCGGACCCGGTTCCAGGACCTCTATCACACGGCCCGGGAGGCGGCCCTGCTCGACAGCCTGACCGGCCTCGGCAACCACCGCGCCTTCCAGGAAGCCCTGGCCCGGATGGTCGACCAGGCGCGTCGCTACGGCACCCACTTCTCCCTCGTGATGCTCGACATCGACGAGTTCAAGCGCGTCAACGACACGCGCGGGCACGCCGTCGGGGACGAGCTCCTGGCCCAGGTCGGCGACCTGATCCGCTCCACGATCCGGACAGCCGACGCCGGCTTCCGGGTCGGTGGCGACGAGTTCGCCCTCCTCCTCGCCGAGACTGGCGCCCCGGGGGCGGAGGTGACGGCCCGCCGGATCCTCAGCCGCGGCCTCGAGGATCGCGGAACGGGCCGCTACAAGGGCTCTTCGACCCGGCCCACGATCACGGCCACGTCGACGAGGGGATGCGGAGCGAGCTCTCGGCCGCGGTCTCGGCGATCATCGAGACGGGCGCCATGACGCCCGTCTACCAGCCCATCGTCCATTTGCCGACCGGGCGGATCCTCGGCTACGAGGGCCTCGTCCGCGTCGATCCGGGCTCGGGCTTTCCCCACACCGGCGCGCTCTTCGACGCGGCCGAGATCGCCGGCCGGGTCCTCGACCTGGACCGTGCCGCGCTCGATGTTGTCCTCGCCGGCGCCCATGCCGTTCCACCTGAGACCCTCGTCAGCCTCAACGTGTCGCCGCGTAGCTTCGAGGCGCCAGAGTTCAACGCAACGGCGTTCCTGGCCATCCTCCGGCGCCACGGCATGGCGCCCGGCCGGGTGCTCCTGGAGCTCACCGAGCGCGACGCCATCCGCGATCCCGATCGCCTGCGGGAGACCGTCCGGGTCCTCCAGGAGGCCGGCGTCCGCGTGGCCGCCGATGACGTCGGCGCCGGCAACGCCGGCCTGCGGCTCCTGAGCCAGTTCCGCTTCGATGTCGTGAAGATCGACCTGTCACTGGTCCAGGGCAGCGCCGGCCAGGACCAGACGCACTCCGTGCTGACGTCGCTCGTCGGGCTCGCCCGGCGCTGGGGCGCCCTGACGATCGCCGAAGGTGTGGAGACCCCCGCCCAGCTGCGGATGATTCGCGAGCTCGAGGTCGATGCGGGCCAGGGCTACCTCCTGGGGCGACCCGGTCCTGTCGGGCAGGCGATGACCGTCGACCTCGACGCGCTCGCGGGCATCGGCTGGGCCGACGAGGCCGACCAGGCGGGCGCGGTGAGTCGCGCGGCGGCGGTGCGTCACCCGGCGACGTCGTTCGCGGTGGCTGCAGCTTCAGGCGCACCTGTCAGGGTCCGCCTCCGCCGCACCGGCGGGGCCGCTGTCACGCCGGGCAATGAAAAAGGCAAACCCGGCGCGAGCCGGGGACGCAAAGCCACGGGACTGGTTTGAATACCTGCCAGTCAGCCGGGTTGCCATACTCTCGCCGGGTCCGTCAGATCGAGCTCGCCGAGACCGGAGGTTCGACCTTGAATCGACTGCGCGCCCTCACTTCCCACATGCTCCTGGCAATCGCCGAGGCCGGGCTCATCGCCCTCCTCGCCGTGGGCCTCATCGCCAGCACGGCCTTCGCGGCAAAGCCCACCGGCGGGGCCGGCGGCGCGAAACCGGGCGGCGGGATGCCGATCACGGTCGTGACCGTCGTCGACAGGAACCTGAATGGACTCGCGAACTGGGCTGATACGGTGCACTTCACGTTCACGACGAGCAACCCCTACCCGACCGTCAGTGTCACGTGCACGCAGAACGGCGGCTTGGTATTTGCTGACTCGCATCCGTACTACTGGCCGAATGTCTGGGATGACAATGGCAACGTGATCCTCTCTTCGCCAGCGTGGACTGGGGGGGCTGCGGATTGCCAGGTGACCGTGAAGGGGACATCGGGCGGCAAGACGGTGAACCTCGGCTCGGCGACCTTCCACGTCGACGGGTAGGTCGGGCGAAACACTCGGACGCCCTCTCGAGCCATCGGCGTGACGGCTCCCGTCGAGCGTCGGCAATGGACAAGAGCGGAACGCAGCGATAGCGAAGAAGGAGGCCCCGGCACCGCCGGGGCCTCCTTCGTTGTGGCGCGGATCGGGGTCCCGCGGAGCGGGAATCCCTAGTTGTTGATCGTCAGGCTCGTGGACTCGCAGTGTGACGAACTCCCGACGAGCGGGTTGCTGCTGGTGAACTCGACCAGCCACGAGACGTCCTGGCTCAGGAGCACCGTGAACGTCGTGTTGGTCGTCGTCCGGGTGACGGGCGAAGCGTTCGCGATGGTGAAGGTCTCGGCTGCTCGCAGAATGGTTCCGCCGTTGGCGGCGCAGGTGGTGCCGCTGTACAGGGTGAACGACAGGGTACCGCTCAGCGTCGTGCCACCGGTCGAGGTGATCGTGGCCGAGTCGTTCGGCAGCCACCGCTGCGCGGACGTCGCGGACGTCGTGTCCTTGACCGTGAAGCATTCGTTCGTGCTGTCGGTGTGGGATGACGGCAGGTAGAACCCGTCGCCGCTGTACTCGGCCCGCCAGCAGTACTTGCCGACGGTGATGGTGTTTGTGCTGGAGTCGCTGGTGGCCATGCCGGCGGCCGACAGCGTCATCGTAGCGCCGACCTTCGTGCCGCCCGTCACGCAGCCACCGGCGGTGACTTCACTGGGCTGGCACAGGTAGAAGTCGACGGTGCCGGTCGGGGTCGGCCCGCCGCTCGAACCGCTCACGGTGGCGGCGTCCGAGACGCTGTCGCCAACGGCGATGTCGCCGTTGGGGCTCGACAGTGTGTCTGTACTGGACGGCTGCTTGACGGTCGTGAAGCACTCGTTCGTGCTGTCGGTGTGGGACGACGGGTTGTACAGGGCGTTGCCGCTGTACTCGGCCCGCCAGCAATATGTGCCAATGGCAGTGGTGTTGGTGCTGGCGTCGCTGGTCGCCGTGCCGGTCGCCGACAGCGTCTTGGTCGTTCCGATCTTCATGCCGCCCGTCACGCAGCCACCGGCGGTGACTTCACTGGGCTGGCACAGGTAGAAGTCGACGGTGCCGGTCGGCGTACCGCCGGTGCCGGTGACGGTTGCCGAGTCGGTCACGCTCGTGCCCGGGACGACGTCGCCGCCGGTCGGGCTCGAGAGGGTATCCGTTGACGACGGCAGCTTGATGGTCGTGAAGCACTCGTTCGTGCTGTCGGTGTGGGACGACGACAGGTAGTTGCTGTCGCCGCTGTACTCGGCCCGCCAGCAGTACTTGCCGACGGCGGTCGTGTTGGTGCTGGAGTCGCTGGTGGCCACGCCGGTAGCCGACAGCGTCTTGGCCGTTCCGATCTTCGTGCCGCCCGTCACGCAGCCACCGGCGGTGACTTCACTGGGCTGGCACAGGTAGAAGTCGACGGTGCCGGTCGGGGTCGGCCCGCTGCCCGAGCCGCTCACCGTGGCGGTGTCACTCGCGCTCGTACCCGGGGTGATGCTGCCGCCCGTTGGGCTCGAGAGCGTGTCGGTACTCGACGGGCGCTTTGCCACATCAAAGCATTCGAGTGCCCCGCCCTGATCGGCGTACGGCCCACCCGTGTAGTTCGTGTCACCAGGCCACGATGCGCTGAAGCAGAAACGACCTGGGGTTGTCGCTGTGTACGTCGCGGACGTCACGGTGTAGTCGTTGGCGCTCTTGGTAGCGCCCGAAAGCGGCTTGGTGTCGAAGGCCGCGCCGTTGAGCCTGAAGGTCACGGTTCCGGTGGGGGCTGGCGGAGCGGATCCCCCGGACACATGGACGGTTGCGTTGTCCGCGACGGTCTGGCCGACGAAGATCGACGAGGCGGAGACCTGGGTCGTCAGCGACGCGCCGCACTGCTCGAAGTTGCCGAGCGCAAAGTCCTTGAGCTGGGCGGTCGTCGAGTGCGATGAGCGGGTGGCGCCGAGGAACGAGCTGAAGCAGCGGTCGCTGCCGAATACCGCGTTGAGGTCAAGCCCGGCCTCGAACAACTCGAGCGGCCGAATGCTCGACGAGCCGTTCTTGTCGATGAACGGCCACGGGGGAGTGTCGTTCGTTCGGTTGACCACGGCGCAGAAGTTGGAGCTCGCGCCGGCGAGTGCGCAATCGCCGGCGGCGTTGTCGGCGAGCTGTTGGAGCGGGTTCTTCCCGCCGACCCACTGATAGACCGTGATGTCTCCGACCGGGTTCGAGCCGCCCCAGTTCGCGAGGACGAGGACGTCGCCGACCGAATGGACGCCGGTGAAGTGGCCGGTGGAGTCGAGGCTGACCGTGTTCTTGAAGAACCAGAAGCCCGTCTCCGAGTCGCCGCTGTTGTCGTAGCGATCCATCCCGAAGTAGATGATCGTGTGGCCGCTGCCGGAGTCGGTGTAGGCCGCGGCGAACAGGTTGGCGATGTCGTCCTTGTCGGGCACGGGGTCATTGGTCGTGCCGTACTGCCACTGCGGGATGTCGTTGACGTCCTTCGACCCGCCGCCGGTGTAGAAGCTGGTCTCGGCGCCGCTCACCGGGTCGGTGATGAACGTCCGGGCGAAGGCGTGATCGGGCGATGCCGTCCCGAGGCCGGTGGCCGACTTGTAGACGTTCGCCCAGTCGTCGGCGCCGCCGGTCGGGCTGTCGGCCGTGTTCGCGTTGCCGCAGATGGTCGTGGCCGGCGTGGTCACCGGACACGGCGGGACCGTGGTCGAGGTGTCCAGCTCGAACAACCCGGTGGTCGACGGATTTACGGCCAGTGCCGTGCTGCCAATCACGAGCGTGCTCGTCACCAGTGCCATGGTGGCGAGGGCTGTCAGGACCTTTCGACCCTTGCGCTGCCTTGTGATTCGTCGGCTGATCATGCCGCCGTACCCTCCTCGGAAATTCGGGGACTCACGAAATGTTCTCCTTGTCGGACGAATTCCTGGTCATCGAAACGGCCGATTACGCCGCACCCCCTCCTGGCGCACCGACCGCCGTTCGGTACCGGTGCAGCCGCATCCCACCTCCCGTGCCCAGTACTCGCTTCGCAGGCGCCGCCTGCGAAGCCTTGCTTGCAGGGAGTCGACCAACCGGGTGCGTTTGGACGCCAAGGCAGACCCTCGGCGACCGCCCGACGCACCAGGCGACCTAGCCCCGCCCCCCGAAAGTCCGAAACGCCCGGCGGAACAGCCAGCTCACGTGGGCTGTCGGCTCCGGTTCACAGGTCCGCGCCGTAGCCCCCCGGCCGGCGACAGGTGCCTGGATGGGCCAGTCTGGCCATCCCCACCTCTCCCGTCAATACTCCCGTGAACCACACCGGACCACCCGGCGCCATCGATCGTGCGGGAGGCGGATGGGGAGAACGTCGACCGGTGCGCAGATGCACCGGCGCAGGGCGTCAACCGGCGCACAGATGCACCGGGGCCATCCACGGCGAGCGCCTTCATGAGCGTCGGGTAGAGGTCATCGGCGGACTGGGGCCGGAAGCCGGCGATACCGAAGGACTCGGCATAGGCCACGAAATCGGGGTTGCCGAATTCGACGCCAAACGGCTTCCCGAACTCGTTGCGCTGCTTCCAGTCGATGAGGCCATAGCCGTCGTCGCGCCACACGACAACCACGATGTCGGCCCCGATCCGCTTGGCCGTCTCGAGCTCCTGGGAGTTCATCAGGAACCCGCCGTCACCGCACAGGGCGACGACCTTCCGATCGGGATGGACCAGCTTGGCCGCGATCGCCCCCGGCAGCGAGATCCCCATGGCCGCGAAGCCGTTCGAGATGATCACGGTATTCGGCTCGTAGGCCTGGTAGAGGCGGGCGACCCAGATCTTGTGAGCCCCCACGTCGCAGACCACGATGTCCTCGGGCGCCATGGCCCGGCGAAGGTCGAAGAGCGCGCGCTGGGGCTTGATCGGCCAGCCCGCGTCAGACTCGCCGGCCGCCAGATCCTGGAGCAGCTCCAGCCGGAGGTCGGCGTTGACGAGCGTCTCCTTGGCTTCGTGGCGCTCGCCGGCGTCGCGGCCGCTGATCCCGAGCGGCAGCACCGCGGCGAGCAGTCGCCGGAGCGAGCCGTCGATGTCCCCGATCAGCTCGACCTCGGGCTGGTACGCCGCGTCGACCTCGGCCGGCTGGGTGTCGATGTGGAGGATCCGCTTGCGGCCGTCGGGGTTCCAGGCCTTCGGCGCGTACTCCACCAGGTCGTAGCCGACGCAGATGACGAGGTCCGCGCGATCGAACCCGGTGAGGACGTGGTCGCGGGCCTGGAGGCCGACCGCCATGAGCGAGAGGTGCGAACGGTCGTCGATGGCGCCCTTGCCCATGAAGGTCACCGCGACAGGCACGTGGAGGCCGCGCGCCAGCGCCCGGAGCGCCGGGGCGGCGGCCCGGCGGAGGACGCCGTTGCCGGCCAGGACGATGGGTCGCTCCGACCCGGCGACCAGTCTGGCCGCGTGGGCGATCGCCTCTTCCGTCGGCTCGGGGAAGTAGGCCTTGCCCGGCCGGAGCGGTCGGACGGCGTCCCCGCCCGCGGGGACCATCGCCGCGACGTTCTCCGGAAGCTCGATGTGGGTCGGGCCGGGCTTCGACAGCGTCGCCGTGCGAAAGGCCTTGCGCACGATCTCCGGGATCGCTTCGGCGTGATCGACGCGGGTGTTCCACTTCGTGATCGGCTTGAACATCTGGACGATGTCGACGACCTGGTGGGCTTCCTTGTGGAGCACCTCCGAGCCGGCCTGGCCGGTGATCGCCACCATCGGTGCCCGGTCCAGGTACGCGTCGGCGATCCCCGTCATGAGGTTGGTGGCTCCGGGGCCCAGGGTCGCCATGGCCACGGCGGCGCGGCCGGTCAGCCGCCCGTGGACATCGGCCATGAACGCAGCCCCCTGCTCGTGTCGGGTGGTGACATGGCGGATCGCCGTGCTCCGCGAGAGGGCATCCAGGACAGCCATCGTCTCCTCGCCGGGAACCGAGAAGACGTAGTCGCACCCCTCGGCCTCGAGGCACTCGACGAGCAGGTCGGCGGCGGTCCGGGAAGCGCGGGCGCGAGGCATCCCTCGCAGTGTAGCGACGCGCTCGCTAGCCTCCCCCGACGCTTCCTGTGGAGCGCGGAACGAGCCGGCGGCGTGTCGGAGGCGGTGCGTCCTGCGGCGCCGTCGGCGCGGGAAGCGGCGGGAGAACCACAGCTCGAGGCTCGGCCGGAGTGATCGGTCGGGAAACCCTCGCCTCGGCCGGATCGCCGCCCTCGAGAAGGAGGAGCAGGGCCACGAGGAGGCCTGCCAGGCCGAGGGCGGCGCCCACGCCGCTCGGTTGGGACAGCGCCGCGACGACGTAGCCGAGGCCGGGCACCGTGAGCTGGACCCGACCGAGGACGGCCGTCGCCGGGATGATCGAAGGATCGGGCGTTTCGTTGGCGTCGCCCTTGGTCTCGATCCACAGCCCGTCGGGACGGTCGACGAGGCGGGTGATCCGGTGGGTGAAGATCGCGTGCTCGGGACCGACCTCGATGGTCACCACGTCCCCGACGGCCAGGCTCGTCGCGGGCACCGGCTCGACGAATACCGCGGATCCGAGGTGGATCGACGGCTCCATCGATCCCCCGCCGACGACGAACAGCCGATGGCCGGTCATCGGGACGCCGCGCGCCAGGAGGACGGCGCCCAGGATGCCGAGCGTGAGGCAGACCAGGGTGAGCTCGAGGAGCGTCCGCACGACCCGCCTCGCCATGATCAGGCCCGTCTCGGCGTGCAGCCGAACGCCGGACGGCCCTGGGGCCGTCCGGCACGATCGGTTGCGGTTGCCATGGTGGCCGCTGCGCCCGGACTACGGGTTGTTGGCTGTCTGCTCGGAGGCGAAGGTGAACGTCGCCGTCGTCGCCGCACCCTGGAAGGCGTTGCCCGTGCCGGATGGCAGGGACCAGGCGAAGCAGAGGTTCTCGCTCGCCCCGCCGGCCAGGACCCGGTCGCCGCTCTGGTTGCCGGTCGCCGGATTGCCGAAGGCGGCCGAGCCGAGGGCCGCGGGTCCATAGAGGACCGTGCCGCTGACGGGACAGGCGCCGGTGGCGATGGTGAGCTGGAGCTGCCCGGCGAGGCCGAGTCCGTCGGCGTTGGTCGCGGACGTGGTCACCGCGTAGCGGAGGGTGCCGGTGCCGCTGTTCGTGACGGCGACCGTCTGCGTGCCCGCGTCGCCGGGAAAGACGGCGGCGGCCGTGAAGACCGTGGTCGGCGACAGCGTCAGGCTGACGGTGCCCGCGCTGAACGACCCCGTGGCCGTCTTGGAGTCGGTGAAGACGGCGAGCGTCGAGATGCTGGATCCGAGCGTCAGCAGCGCGCTGCCCGCGAGCAGGGCGATCAGCCCGACCCGACGACGACGCGAGCCGGTCTTCGAATTGGTTGCCTGGTCCACGTGCGAACTCCCCTGTGGGATCCGCCCCGAGCGGATCGATGAGGCCAAGACCCGGCTGGAACTCCCATCCGGGGTTGCATCGTGGGCTCAGGGGAATCGCGACGAGCCAAGCGCGCTCCGGCACTGTGCGGTCTAGTGCGGTCCAGCACCATGCCCCATCCGGGGTATCGCGGCTCGGACGATGGTCCCGGCCCGGCGATGGGACCTTCGTTACGGAACGACGGTGAGGACGACGTCGTTGCCGTCGCCGCCCACGTAGGAGATCTGGGCCCGGAGGCTGCTGCCGAGGAAGCTCGGGATGAGGGCGCCCTCGGCGAGGCCGCTGAACGTCCCGCTGACGGCGCCCGCCGCGACCTTGTTGACGATCGTGAACGTCTGGCCGAGGGTCGGGCTGAAGCCGCCGAAGCCGGCGGTCGCGAGGGTCACGGACCCGCCGATCGTCACGCCTCCGGCCGAGACCTGTTCCTGGTCGTAGCCGGTGGCCGCGACGGTCCCCCCGATCTCGATGGCCAGGTTCGCCCCGGCCGAGAAGGTCAGCGCACCCGTGATCAACCGGGCGGGCGTCCCGCCGGGTGCGAGCTGGCCGCTGACGTTGACCGTGCCGCCCACCGTCCCCGAGCCCCCGAGCACGGCCCCCGAGGCCACGCTGACGGCGCTGCTGGCGCTCGTCGACCCGTTGACCAGGATCGTCCCGGCGCTGATCGTCGTGGCCCCGGTGTAGGTGTTGGTGCCGGCCAGGGTGAGGGTCCCGGTGCCGGTCTTGGTGAGGGCCCCGGTGGTCGTGGCGATGACCCCGCCGATGGTCGTGTTGCCACTGCCCGTGACGGTCAGGGGCTGGGTGTTGCCACCGATGGCCCCGCCGAGGGTGAGGGTGCCGGCATCGCTGGCCACCGTGGCGCCGGCGGTGCCGAGGGTGATCGCCCCCGACCAGGTGTTGGCGGCCGCCAGGTTGTGGAGGGCGCCGGCGGCGCTCACACCGGTCCCGATGAGGCTCGTGACGGGCTCGCCGATGGCGAGGCCCGTGCCGTCGATCTCGATGCCGGCGCCGCTGGCGACGGTCGTCCCCCCGGCGGTCGTGCCGAGGGCCGCGTCGGCGGCGATGGAGACCACGCCGGCGCTGATCGTGGTGACCCCGGTGTAGGTGTTGGTGCCGGCCAGGGTGAGGGTCCCGGTGCCGGTCTTGGTGAGGGCCAGCTGGCCGGTTCCATCGCCCAGGACGCCCGAGAAGGTGGTCGTGCCGTTGGTGGCGCCGGCGGTGAGGGTCACCCCGCCGGCCGTGGTGCTGGTGACCGTGCCCGCGCCGGCCAGCGAGCCGATCGCGTCGTTGAAGCCCTCGAGGTCGAGGGTCGCCCCGGCGGCGACCGTGACGGCGCTGCCGGCGCCGATGGCATTGGCCAGCCCGAGGGCGATCGTCCCGGCGCTGATCGTCGTGGCCCCGGTGTAGGTGTTGGTGCCGGCCAGGGTGAGGGTCCCGGTGCCGGTCTTGGTGAGGGCCCCGGTGGTCGTGGCGATGACCCCGCCGATGG
>JACQEH010000075.1 GCA_016200675.1 Chloroflexota bacterium
CAGACCATCCCCCGGGCGGCCTCGATCTCGGTGGCCATGTCGGCGATCATGAAGGCCACGCCCTGGAACGACCCGATGGGCCGCCCGAACTGCTCGCGCGTCTGGGCGTACGGGATCGCCGCGTCGAGGGCGGCCTGGGCAAGCCCGACGGCGAGGGCGCCGATGCTGATCCGGCCGCCGTCGAGGATCTTGAGGAACATCCTGAAGCCCTCGCCGCGAGCGCCCAGCATGTTCGCTGCCGGCACGCGGCAGGCGTCGAAGAAGAGCTCGCCGGTGGCCGAGGCGTGCAGCCCGAGCTTGTCCTCCAGGCGCCCGACCCGGAAGCCCGGCGTGTCGGCCGGGACGATGAAGGCCGTGATCTCGGCCGACCCGTCGGCCTTCGATCCCGTCCGCGCCGTCACGATGTACGTGCCCGCCTGGCCGGCGTTGGTGATGAAGCGCTTGCCGCCGTCGATGACCCAGCTGCCCCCGTCAGGGCCGTCCTCCTGGCGAGCGGTCGTCCGCGTCCCACCGGCATCCGAGCCCGCGGCCGGCTCGGTGAGCCCGTACGCTCCGAGGACCCGGCCACTCGCCATCGGGACGAGGAATCGCTGCTGCTGTTCGGGCGTGCCGGCGAGATGGAGCGGCCCGCAGCCGAGCGACGTGTGGGCGGCCACGATGAGCCCCAGCGATCCCCAAACCCGGCCGATCTCCTCGATGGCGATGGCGTAGGCAAGGGTGTCGAGGCCCGTCCCACCCTCGTCCTCGGGGATGGGGATGCCCAGCCATCCCATCTCGCCGAGGCGGCGGACGATGTCCACGGGGAAGCGCCGCTCGCGCTCGTGCTCCTCGACGATCGGCGCCACCTCGCTGAGCATGAAGGCACGGATCGTCGAGCGGAGGAGCTCGTGCTCGGGGGAGAGGTCCAGGTCCATGGCGCGAGCGTAGCATCGCGATCGATCGTGGCGCGCAGGGCGGCGCGGACGTCGAACCGCGGTTTCGGCTAGCCTCTGGCCATGTCGGAGCGCCCGCCGCTGGCCCAGCCCGAGCTGCCCGAGACCGTGGCCGTTTCCGCGTCCGCCATGGCCGCCACGAACGGGGCCGGCTCGCCCGTCAGCCCCTCGTCGCTCCGCCGGGCGATCCTCGTCAACCTCCGCCAGCGCGGGCCGATGTCTCCGGACGGACTGGCCACGCACCTCGGGGCGAGCCGGACGGGTGTCCTCCAGCAGCTCCACGCCCTCGAGCAGGCGGGGCTCGTGGCCCACCAGGTCGAGCGGCACGGCGTCGGGCGCCCACGCCACCGGTACGACGTCACGCCCGAAGCGCAGGAGCTCTTTCCCGCCGACTACGACGGCCTCGCGCTGGGCCTCATCGATGCCATCTCCGTGGTCGGCGGCGACGCCCTCCTGGACGAGGTCCTCGCGGCTCGCCGGCAGCAGCTCGGGTTCCGGCTTCGGGAGCGGCTGGACGAGCGCGTGGCCCGCGACGCTCCGCTCGCGGACCGTGTCCGGGAGCTTGCCGTCATCCAGGACGCCGCCGGCTATCTCGCCGAGGCGATCGTCGACAGCGACGGCACCGTCCGCCTCCGGGAGCACAACTGCGCGATCTACGACGTCGCCCTGGATGTCCCATCGTGCTGCACGGCCGAGGTCGCCCTCTTCACAGAGGTCCTCGGCGTCGAGGTCGTGCGGGAGTCCCACATCGCGAAGGGCGATCGGTCGTGCACCTACCGGATGGAGCCGGGCCAGCCCCGAACCTGATGCCGGGAGGCCTCGAACCCCCGGTCGTCAGGCCTCCTCGCGCTCGACCGTGACGCGGGCGGCGGGCTGGCGCGCGGGGAGGGGGACGTCCGAGACGTTCCGGACGAAGGATGCCGCCATCGACGTCGCCGCGGCCTGCTCCTGCTCCTCGACGCTCAGGATCCCGAGGCGGCCCAGCGTCGCGAGCTCGTCGCGGATGTAGGTCTTGAGCATCTCGGGACCATCCGTCGAGATCGCGTAGCGGACCTCGTTGCGCCGGAAGGTGTCGAAGATCCAGCGGATCTCGTCCCAGCCGGAGACGACCTTGGTGTTGAGGTTCGATGTCGGGCAGATCTCGAGGACGATGCCCCGCTCCCGGATCATCGCCATGGCCCGGGGATCGTAGGCCGCCTTCACGCCGTGCCCGATCCGGTCCGGCTAGAGGAGCTCGACCACCCGGGCAACCTCCTCGACGGGCCCTGCCTCGCCCGTGTGGACGGTGATCCCGAGGCCGTACTGGCGGGCGCGCCGGAAGAGCCTCCGGTAGTCGGCGACCCGGAACGTCGAGGACTCCGGCCAGGCGATGTCGACGCCGACGACGCCTCGATCCCGCCACAGGATCGCCTTCTCCACGATGATCTCGTTGAGCTCGTACGGAAAGGCGCGGTCGAGGCAGAAGATGAGGCCCGGCTTGACCGGGTATTCGAGGGTCGCCCGGTCCATGCCCCGGACCGCCGCCGCGACGATGTGGTCGAGGTCCTGCTCGCCGCCGCGGTTCCGCTTCATGGGGTTGAAGCGGAGCTCCATGGTCGTGACGTTGTTCTTGCGATAGGCCCCGCCGACCACCTCGTAGACGCTCCGCTCCACGGCCAGCGGCGAGCTCTGGATGAGCTCCGTCCAGTGGAAGAGCTGGAGGTAGCCGTCGAAGGACTTGGTGCCGCGGGGGTTGACGGTGATGAGCTCCCGGAACTGCCAGTAGTCCTTGGTCGGGA
>JACQEH010000070.1 GCA_016200675.1 Chloroflexota bacterium
CGTGGAGGGCGAAGTCCACCGGGACCGAGGCGCTGAAGGCGCCGTTGATGCCGCCGATCAGGAACATCGTCAGGAAGCCGATGGCGAAGATCAGGGGCGTCGAGAACGTCAGCTGGCCCTGGAAGATCGTGAAGACCCAGTTGAACATCTTCACCCCGGTCGGGACCGCGATCAGGAACGTCATGAGGCTGAAGAAGGGCAGGCAGACCGAGCCGGTCGTGAACATGTGGTGGGCCCAGACGGAGAAGCCCAGGGCGCCGATGCCGGCCGTCGCGAAGATGAAGGCCTTGTAGCCGAAAAGGGGCTTCCGACTGAAGACCGGAAGCACCTCGCTGATGACGCCCATGGCCGGCAGGATCATGACGTACACGGCCGGGTGCGAGTAGAACCAGAAGATGTTCTGGTAGAGGAGGGCGCTGCCGCCGCCGAACGGGTCGAAGAAGTGGCCGCCGTAGTTGCGGTCGATGAAGAGCATGACCAGGGCGCTCGTGATGACCGGCGTGGCCATGACCACGAGGACGCTCGTCACGAGGACCGTCCAGACCATGATCGGCATCCGGAAGAGGGTCATGCCAGGCGCCCGCATCTTGAAGATGGTCACCAGGAAGTTGATGCCGCCCAGGATCGAGCTCGTCCCGATGAGGATGAGGGCCACGATCCAGAGGTCTTCGCCGCTCCCCGGGGACTTGAGCGGCCCGTCAAGCGCGAGGGGCGGGTAGGAGGTCCACCCCGCCACCGCCGAGCCGCCGGTGAAGAAGCTCGAAAGGAGCAGGATCCCGGCCAGCGGCAGCATCCACAGGGAGAGCGCATTGATCCGGGGAAAGGCCATATCCGGGGCGCCGATCATGAGCGGCACCGCATAGTTCCCGAGGCCCGCCAGCATCGGGATGACGAACAGGAAGAGCATGAACGTGGCGTGCATCGTGAACGCCTCGTTGTAGACATGCTCATCGGTCAGGAACTGCAGGCCCGGCTGGGCGAGCTCCGTCCGGACGACGAGGGCGAGGACCCCGCCGACCAGGAAGAACAGGAACGAGTTGATGACGTACATGATCCCGATCTTCTTGTGATCGGTGGTCGTCAGCCACTCGTAGAGCAGGCCACGCGAGTACGTGCCGGCGGGGGGAGTCAGAGCGTGGGTCGCCATTCCGCGTTCCTTACTTCACGGTGAGGGTGCCGCGCATCGCGGCCGGGTGGATGGAGCAGAAGAACGTGTACGTACCGGCCTTGAGCGGCTTGTACGCGTACGTCGTGGAGCCCCCGCCGTCGATCGGATCCTGCTTGTCCGCGATGGCGCCGCTCGCGTCCTTGATCTCGACGTTGTGGGTCACCCCGGCCGGGTCGTTGTTCATGAGCGTGATCGCGAACGGGGCGTCGGCGGCGACCTCGAGCCCGGCCTGGTCGAACTTGATGTCCTTGGCGGTCAGCTTCAGGACCGTCCCGCTTGGGATCGGCGCCGGTGTCGCGTTGTTCTTCTCGATGAGGGCGTTGAGCCACGTGTCGTAGTCGGCCGAGGACAGGGCGATGACGTCGAAGAGCATCGTTCGGTGGCCGGTGCCGCACAGCTCGGCGCACTGGCCGCGGAAGATCTGGCCGGTGTCGCTGGCTTCGACCGTGAACTCGAACTTGTTCGTCACGCCCGGCACGACGTCGCGCTTGAACAGGAAGCGCGGGACATAGAAGGCGTGGATGACGTCGGGGCTGTCGAGGGTCACCTGGACGGACCGGCCCACGGGCACGGCCATGCCGCCCCGGCGCGTCGTCGGGTCGTAGGTCGGCGTCAGCTGCGTCGCGACTTTCTTACCGTTGGCATCCAGGTACTCGAACTGCCACTGGAACTGGCCGGCGATGGCGTGGACCCGGATGTCGGGCGTGGCGCTCACGTTGTCGACGTGGATCAGCGTCTGCCAGGAGATGACGAACAGGAAGAGGACGATGGCCGTCGGAATCACGGTCCAGATCACCTCGACCGTGTTGTTGCCGTGGGTCTGGACCGGCAGCTCGGTGTCGGTCGGCCGCCGCCGGTAGCGCAGGACGCTCCAGACGATGAGACCCTCGACGATGATGAAGATCGCGATCGCGAAGGCGAAGACGATGTTGTAGAGGCCCCGCGTCTCCTTCGCCTGGGTCGTCGCGGCGTTCGGCGGGTAGAGGCTGGAGCCCCAGCCGGTGAGGAAGACGGCGATCACGAGCGCGATCAGGATGACGACCACGGCGCCCGCGACGAGCACGTCGGACGGAGGCCGCTTCCTGGGGCTACTCGACATCGGCGATCCTCGCGTGGGTGAAGGGTTGCGGATGCCGGCGGAGTGGGACGACCCTCCGGCGGGGGCGCGGGCAAGACCACCCGCGTGAGGCGCGGGCCGGATGACATGATAACTGAGGGCCAAACGGCATGCGGGTGCTCGTGCACGGTCCATGGGAACATGGCCACGTGTCCGTGACCCGGTCCTGTCGACGCCTGGCCGGAGTGCCGATCGTCGTCGCGACGGGTCTCGCTGCGGCCGGCCCGGTCCCGCCCACCAGTGGCCCGGTCCCGCCCGACGCGCCCAGCCTTGGCGGGCTGGTCCTCGGCTGGAGCTTCGAGCCGGTCGTGCTCCTGCCCCTGCTGGCGGTCGCGATCTGGTGGTGGCGCACGCTCGACGGCATCGACCGGGGCCATCCCGAGCACCCGGTTCCGAAGCGCCAGCGCTGGGCACTCGTGTTCGGGCTGGTCGCCATCGCCGTGGCCCTCCAGTCGGGCCTGGCCCGCTACGACACGACGCTCTTCTCCCTCCACATGGTCCAGCACCTCCTGCTGACGATGGTCGCCCCGTCCCTCCTGGCCCTCGCGGCGCCGATCACCCAGCTCCTCCGCGCGTCCTCGCCCGGGACGCGCCAGCGGCTGATCCTGCCGGTCCTCCACAGCCGCGTGGTCCTGGTCATCGGCCACCCGATCCTGGCCTGGATCCTCTTCGCCGCCGTCATGTGGGGCAGCCACTTCTCGCCGCTCTTCAACGCCTCGCTCGAGGATCCGCTGGCGCACGACCTCGAGCACCTGGCCTACCTCACGGTCGGACTGCTGTTCTGGTGGCCGGTGGTCGGACTGGATCCCTCGCCACACCGGATGGCATACCCGGCCCGCATCGGCTATGCCTTCCTGCAGATGCCCCTGAACTCGTTTCTGGCAATGGCCATCCTCTTCGCCGACGCGTCCCTCTATCCCCATTACGCGACGCTCGGCGCGCCCTACGGTATCGATGCCCTGTCCGACCAGCGGCTCGCCGCCGGGATCATGTGGATCTTCGGCGACCTGGTGTTTCTGGTGTCGACGCTCATGCTCGTGGGCGCCTGGATGCGGAGCGAGACCCGCGCGAGCACGAGGCCGAGCGCCGAGCGCCGGGTCGACGCGGAGATGGCGTCGATCCGGGAACGGGAAGCCGCCCTTCGACTCCGTCGAGCGACGGGTGCCGGCGATCAGGCCGGACCGGCAGACTCCACGAGCGACCGGTAGCGCGCCGGATCGACGTTGCCGCCGCTGACGACGGCGACCACGGTCCCGGTGAGATCGGCGAGGCCAAGCTCGGCGCCGTGGAACTCGACGGCCGCGATGGCCAGGGCGCCGGACGGCTCGACCACGAGGCGCGAGCGTTCGGCGGCCAGCCTCATGGCCCGCGCGATCTCGTCCTCGGCGACCGTCACGACGCCGTCCAGGAGGCGTGACAGGTGGGCGAACGGCCGCTTCCCGATGGCCTGCGTCCGCGTCCCGTCGGCGATGGTGCGGGCCGTGGCGGCACCGTCCCAGCGGACGATGTGGCCGGCGGCGAGGGATTCAGCGGCGTCCGCGGCAAGCTCCGGCTCGACGCCGATGATCCGGGCTCCCGGTCGGAGCGCATGGACGGCCGTCGCGACGCCGCTGGCCAGCCCCCCGCCCCCGATCGGGACGAGGACGAGGGCGAGGTCCGGGAGATCCTCGGCGATCTCGAGGCCGCAGGTGCCCTGGCCGGCGATCACCCGATCGTCGTCGTAGGGCGGGACCGGGACGAGGTCGCGCTCCTCTGCCAGGCGGGCGGCCATCGCCTCGCGCGCGCCGGATTCGACGCCGACCGTGACCACCTCGGCGCCGTCCGCTTCCACCCGCGATCGCTTCACGGCCGGGGCGTCCGATGGCATCACGATCGTTGCCCGGACGCCGAGGAGCCGGGCCGCCCGGGCCACGCCCTGGGCGTGGTTGCCGGACGAATGGGCCACGACCCCGCGGGCGCGTTCGGCGGCGTCGAGCTGGGCGATGGCGTTGTAGGCGCCCCGGATCTTGAAGGCCCCGATCGGCTGGAGCGACTCGGCCTTCAGGAGGATCCGCGGCGGGCCCGCGGCGTACTCCACGAGTGGCGTTCGAAGGGCGATGCCGTCGAGCCGGACCGCCGCCGCCCGGATGTCTTCGAGGGTCACCAGTGATGGCTCGCCGGCTACGGCCGGGGAGGGCGCCGCGCCCGGATCGAGCGCGACGAAGGTCACTTGCCGGCCATTCGCGCGCAGTCGATGCAGAGGGCGACCCAGGGGATCGCCTCGAGGCGCGCCGGCGCGATCTGCCGGCCGCAGGACAGGCAGGTCCCGAAGGTCCCGTCGGCGAGCCGGGCGAGGGCGTCGCCGACGAGGACGAGCTGGGCTCGCTCGTGATCGCGAAGCGCAAGGTCGCGCTGCTGCTCGAAGACGTGCGTCGCCGCCGCTGCCTGCGAGCCGTAGGTCATCTGCCCGGGGCCCTCGATCGGCTCCCCGAGGGACGCCAGAAGGCGAACTCGCTCGGCGACCAGGGCATCGCGGAAGGCCGTCAGGTCGGGGGAATCGTTCACGGTCGAAGCCTACCAGCGCCCGACCCGGCGGCGGCGCGCTATCCTCGCGGCAACGCCCCATGGGTGTCCGGCTCCGGCCGGCGCCCCAACCCCGATGACGTCCCGAGAGGGAGCCCGATGCCAGAGACCGTCCACCAGCCCAGCACCGACCAGGCGATCGACCCCGTCTGCGGCGTGACCGTCGATCCCGAGGCGCGGCCGGAATCCACATCGACTACGACGGCCGGACGTTCTGGTTCTGCGGCAAGGGCTGCATGCTCGAGTTCCGCGACGCGGTCGCGTCCCGAATCTGCTGGAAAAGCGCTGACGGCAGAGACTCTCTGGCACGGGTAGGTTAGGCGATCTGCTCCTCCCTTTGCGGGGTAGAGCGGGCGGCGACGATGGCGGCGATCTGGTGGCGCTCGGGGAGGGTCAAGCCGAGGCCCCGACCGCCGGCGATGACGAGGTCCATGACCGCCCAGGCGAGCGTCAGACAGGAGGTCTCGCCCGGGAAGCGGCCGATGACCTTGGTCCGTCTCCGGACCTCCTCGAGCGACC
>JACQEH010000076.1 GCA_016200675.1 Chloroflexota bacterium
GTCGTCCCGGGTGACGACGTACATCTGGTCTTCCTTGTCCGGGATCTGGCCCGTCCCGCGCGCTGACGCCTGGTTGACGACGACCGGCGGCCAGACCTCCGTGAAGCCGTTCTCGCGGGTGTGGACGTCGAGGAACCACATGATCAGGGCGCGCTGGAGGGACGAACCCCAGCCCCTGTAGACGGGGAACCCGGAGCCGGCGATCTTCGCCCCGCGGGCGAGGTCGATCATGCCGAGGGCCTCGGCGATCTCCCAGTGCGGGCGGCGCTCCCACCTCGCGTCGGCCGGAACCGCGTCGGCGCCGATCTCACCGGCCAGCGGCTGGACGTGGGCGAGCTGCTCGCCCCAGGTCCGGATCGTGACGTTGGCCTCCTCGCCGCCGACCGGGATGTCGGGCTCGGCGGGGTTCGGGATCCGCAGGAGGAGGTCGTCGACCTGGGCCTCCGCCTCGGCCAGCTCGGTGTCGATCGCGGCCAGGCGCGCGCCGATCTCCGTCGAGCGTGCGCGCAGCTCGGCGACCTCGGTGCCGTCTGGCCTGGCACCGCCCTTGATCGCCTCGCCGATGGCCTTCGAGGCGCTGTTGCGCTCGGCACGGAGGGCGTCGCCCTCGCCCTGGAGGGCGCGCCGGCGGGTATCGGCGGCCAGGGCGGCGTCCACGAGCGAGGGATCCTCGCCCTTGTCGATGGCGCCCTTCCGGATCGCGTCCGGCTCCTCGCGAAGCCGGGCCAGGCCAACGCTCATGCGGTACCTCCTGCCGGCGCCATGGTCGCATCCGGGGCGGCCGCCTCGCTCAGCCGCCGGGCGACGAAGGCCTCGTCGAGACCCGCCAGCAGCCAGCCCGCCCGCGGGCCGTTGGGCCGGCCGAGGCCCGCCGCTAGGGCCGCCGTCCGTCCCGTCGGAGCCGCCGGCAATCGCCCCGGCGAGGACGGCGAGGAACACCCGCTGATCGGCATCCAGGGCGGCGGCCTCGGCCGGGAGCTCGGTACGGACGGCCATCCGGGCCCGGTCCGGGGCGTAGTCCTCGAGCCAGACACGGGCGGCGGCGACGCGCTCGGCGAGCACCGCCATCTCGCGCCCGGTCAGCGCCTCGCCCTTCTCGGCGGCCATGAGCGCCGGGATGTCGGCGTTCGGGACCTGGACGAGGAAGGCCAGGTGGGCGAAGCTCGGCCGGAAGAGCGCGGCCTCGGCGCCGACGTCGGCGGCCGGGTCGCGGAGGGCGTAGCGGAACACGGCGTCGAAGCCCGGGGCGAGCTCGCCCTTGACGGGCCGCCCGGCAGTCGCGTCGGCCAGCCGGTCGAACTCGTCGAAGAGCCGCGGCACCGCGTCCGTGCCCTCCGGGTCGAAGTCGATGGCGTGGTTCGGGCGGGACCGGATCATCAGCGTCCGGAGCGGCTCCGGCGGCAGGACCTCGACGATCCGGTGGGCGGCGGTCCCCCGTCCCTTCGAGGTCGACATCTTCCTGCCGCCAACATTCAGGAACTCGTAGTCGACACGGAGGGGCGGCTCCCGCTCGAAGATCTCACGGGCCACGGCGTCGGCGCGGTCGCGCGAGCCGCCGGCCGTCGCCAGGTCCTTGCCGCACGGCTCGATCGTGACGCCCATGACGCTCCACTGGGCGGCCCACTCGAGGTTCCAGGGCAGCTTGGCCCGGCTCCCGAAGGGCGAGACCCAGCCCGACGTCCCGCAGCCGCGGGCCCAGGCCACGAGGTCCGCTCGGCACTCGTAGAAGACCCGCTCCCCGTCCCACCGCGTGACGATCGTCGTCCCGACCTTGCCGCAGGTCTCACAGATCACGAGCACGGGGTGCCACGTCTCCGGGTGCTGGACGTTGGCCACCCGCCGGTAGAGGTCCCGGACGACCGCCGCCCGATCCAGCGCGGTCCGGACGTAGGGGTCCATCGTGCCCGCCGCGTAGATCTCGCTCATCCAGTAATAGCGGTCGGGGTTGACCCCGAGGTCGGCGAAGAGGTCGATGAAGACCTGGGCATGGTGCCGCGCGTACGAGTCGTGGCCGTCACCTGCCTGGTCGGGGATGTGGGCCAGCGGCATGCCCATGTAGCGCTCGACGGCATCCGGGGTCAGGAGCGCCTGGGCATCCATGGCGTCGAGGTCCTCGACGCCGTAGAGGAGCGTCGTGTCGTGGCCGGCGGCCCGCAGCGCCCGGGTGATGACGTCCAGGATGACCGGCCCGCGGAGGCTCCCGACGTGGACCGTGCCGGACGGGGTCTTGGAGTCGTTGATGACCTGCGGCCCGGAGACCCGCGCGGCCAGCTCGTCCGCCCACTCCATCTGGGTGCTGCTCCTCGTGGTGGCGCTGAGGCGCGGCGCCGGGTGGGACGGCCGGGCCTCGGCGGTCCGACCGCCGCCGCCGACCTCGGAGGCTAGGCGATCGCGGCGATCTTGTACGGCATGTCGCCGGCGGGGACGCGGACGACGACCACTTCGCCCTTCCTGCGACCGAGCAGGGCCCGCCCGACGGGGCTCTCGTTGGAGATCCGGCCCTCGGTCGGCCGCGCTTCCGTCGAGCCGACGATGGTGAAGGAGTCCTCGCCGTCGGGCCCGGCCACGGTCACCGTGGACCCGATCTGGACGAGCTCGATCGAGTGGTGCTCGTCGATGAGGGTCGCGTTCTTGATGAGCGCCTCGAGTGTCTGGATACGGCCTTCCACGAAGGCCTGCTCGTTCTTGGCGTCCTCGTACTCGGCGTTCTCGCTGAGGTCGCCGTGCTCCTTGGCGTCATGGATCCGCTGGGCGACCTCGGGGCGTCGCATCGAGACCATCTCGTCGAGCTCCTTGCGGAGCTTCTCGAGGCCGTCACGCGAGATGTAGGTGGGCTTGCTGTTCACGTGCGTTCAGCTCTCGATGTGAGGCTCGGGCGGTCCCGCCGGAGGCGGATCCGCGCGAGCGGCGGGGGCTCGGATAAGGAAAGAACCCCAGCACTCCGGGGTTGTCCCGCGGGCTGGAGTTCGAGCCGGGGGCGTAGCCTAGCGTGCCCCCCGGAGGGTGTCAAAGCCGGCCATCGTCCCCGGCGAGGTGGAGGAGACGGCGCTTCACGCGCTGGAGTCCCGCCCGATCGGCGACGGCCACGAAAACGGTGTCGTCGCCGGCCACGGAGCCGGCGACGTCGGGCCAGCGGGCCCGGTCGAGGGCCGCGGCGATCGCGTGCGCCGACCCTGGCAGGGTCCGGATCACGAGCAGGAGGCCCGCCTCCCGGATCTCGGCCGGCAGGTCGTGGAGGATCCGCCGGAGGCGATCCTCGCCCGAGACCTCGGCCTCGATGAGGCGCGGCGGCAGGGCGTAGGCCTGCGTTCCCTCGCGGCTGGCCTTCAGGAGGCCCAGCTCGGCCACGTCGCGGCTGATCGTCGCCTGCGTCGTCCGGAAGCCGCGTTCCCGGAGGGCGGCCGCGAGCTCCTGCTGCGTCCGGATCGGCCGCTGCTCGACCAGATCGCGGATGGCCCGCTGGCGGAGCTGCTTCATGACCTCCACCGGACCGAATCGCCTAGCGGTTCCAGAGCCCGAGCCAGGCCACCAGGACGACGGCCGCCAGGAGCAGCCAGGAACCGGAGCAGGCCGGCGATGGCAAGGAGACCGGCGACGAGGGCGGCGGCCATTCCCGCCACGAGCGGGCCGAGGGCCACGTCGACGCCGGCCTCGCCGGTGACTACCTTGCGGAGCTCGAAGAGGCCGGCCCCGGCGATGATCGGGGTGGCCATGAGGAAGCTGAAGCGGGCCGCGGCCTCGCGCTCGAGGCCGAAGTAGAGGCCGGCCGAGATCGAGATCCCCGAGCGGCTGATGCCGGGCACGAGGGCCAGGGCTTGGGCGACGCCGATGCCGATGGCCGCGCCGAAGTCGAGGTCCAGCATCGATCGGGAGCGGGTGGCGAGGCGCTCCGCCAGCCAGAGGATCACCGCGCCGACCACGAGCATGATCGCGACCAGCGTCGGCGATCGGAATGTCTTCTCGGCGAGGTCGTTGAGGAGGACGCCGGCGAAGACGGCCGGGATCGTCGACGCCACGAGGAGCCAGGCGAGGCGCCGCTCCGGGTCACCCGCCAGGGAGCGGTCCCGAATCGACGCCAACCAGGCCAGGACGAGCCGGATGAGGTCCGCCCTGAAGTAGACGAGCAGGGCCAGCAGCGTCCCCAGATGGAGCATGACGCTGAAGACGAGACTGTCCACGAACGGATCCTTCCAGCCCAGGAGGGCCGGGACGATGATCAGGTGCCCGGAGCTCGAGACCGGCAGGAACTCCGTGAGCCCCTGCACGATCCCCATGACAATCGCCTGAAACAGGATGTCCATTACGGCCGCACCCGGCGGGCCGGGCCGGCGTTGCCCGCTGCGCGCGGTCGCTCGCGCACGTTCGAGTGCGCTCGCTCTCGTGCTCGCGGGCGCCTTGGCCGGGCCTCGCCGCCCACGGCCTCTTCGCGCGTCATTCCGCGCTACCTGATGAAGAGCGGGGCGAGGACCAGGGTGATCGTCGCGAGGAGCTTGACGAGGACGTGGAGCGACGGGCCGGCTGTGTCCTTGAACGGATCGCCGACGGTGTCGCCGACGACCGCGGCCGCATGGGCGAGCGTCTTCTTGCCGAGGATGTTGCCGTTCTCGTCCTTGAGATTCCCGGACTCGATGTACTTCTTGGCGTTGTCCCAGGCCCCGCCGCCGTTGTTGAGGACGGTCGCGAGCAGGACGCCGGCGATCGTGCCGACCATGAGCATGCCGGCGATCGCCTCGTAGCCGAGGAGGAGGCCGACCATGATCGGCGCGGCGACGGCCACGACACCCGGCAGGATCATCTCCCGGAGGGCGGCCCGCGTCGTGATGTCGACGACCCTGGCGTAGTCGGGTCGCTGCGTGTAGTCCATGATCCCGGGCATCTCCCGGAACTGGCGCCGGACCTCGACGATGATCGCCTGGGCTGTCTTGCCGACGGCCCGGATGGCCAGCGAGCTGAAGAAGTAGACGAGCATCGCGCCCATGAGGGCGGCCACGAACACGCCGACGTTCGCCAGGTTGACCGAGGTCAGGAGCTGGCCGCCGCGGTTCGTCTGGATCAGGTTGACCTTGTCGATGTAGGCGTTGAAGAGAAGGAACGCGGCCAGCGACGCGGAGGCGATCGCGTAGCCCTTCGTCAGCGCCTTCGTCGTGTTGCCGACGGCGTCGAGGCGGTCGGTGATCTCGCGGGCGCCCGCCTCGGCTCGGCTGAACTCGGCCACCCCGCCGGCGTTGTCGGTGATGGGCCCGAAGGTGTCCATGGCCAGGATGTAGGCCGTCGTCATGAGCATGCCCATGGTCGCGACCGCCGTCCCGAAGATGCCCCCCACGTCCTTGCCCGCGGCATTGACGAGGTGCGCCTGCTGGCCGAGCCAGTGGGAGGCGATGAGGGCGATGCCGATCGAGATCGCGGTCACGAACGTGGTCTCGAAGCCGACCGCCATGCCGCTGATGATGTTGGTCGCCGGGCCCGTCTTGGACGCCTCGGCGATCTCCCGGACCGGCCGGAAGCTGCCGGCCGTGTAGTACTGGGTGATGTAGACGAAGACCACCGACGTGGCCAGGCCGACGACACCGGCGAGGAAGAACCAGACCCACACGGGCAGGCCGTTCGCGCTGCTGCCGCCGGTGTTCATCATGACGTTCGTGGTGATCGCCAGGCCCACGACCGACAGGGCGGTGGTGACCCAGTAGCCGCGGTTCAGGATGTTCATCGGGTTCTCGGTCTCGCTGCCGCGGATGAAGAACATCGCGACGATCGTGGCCAGGAGCCCGAAGGCCCGGACGACGAGCGGAAAGAAGATCCAGGCATCGGGATGCGGCCAGCCGGCCGTCTGGGCGATGGAGAACGCCGCCACGCCGAGGATCATGGCCCCGATGTTCTCGGCCGCGGTGGACTCGAAGAGGTCCGCGCCGCGGCCGGCGCAGTCGCCGACGTTGTCGCCGACGAGGTCGGCGATGACGCCCGCGTTCCGCGGATCGTCCTCGGGAATGCCCGCCTCGACCTTGCCGACGAGGTCCGACCCGACGTCGGCTGCCTTGGTGTAGATGCCGCCGCCGAGCTGGGCGAAGAGGGCCACGAAGCTGGCGCCGAAGCCGAAGCCGACGATGAGGAACGGCGCCTGGGCAACGGTCACGTCGGCGACGAACGTCCGGTAGGCGGTGAAGATGCCCCACACGCCGAGGAGCGACAGGGCCACGACCAGGAAGCCGGAGACCGCCCCGCCGCGCATCGCGACCTGGACCGCCTCGACGAGGCTCCGCTGGGCGGCCGACGCGGTCCGGACGTTGGACCGGACGCTGATCGTCATGCCGATGATGCCCGAGAGCATCGAGCAGCCGGCGCCCACCAGGAAGGCGAAGGCGGTCATGATCCCGATCGGGCCACCGGCGAGGGCCGGCACGTCGGCGACGTCCCTGGTCTCGACGAGCGAGATGACGACCCCGATGACCACGGCCCCCACGATGGCCAGCAGGCCGATCGTCGAGTACTGGCGCTTGACGAACGCGTCGGCACCCTCGCGGATCGTGTCCGCGACGTCCTGCATCGCCTTTGGCCCCTTGTCGCGGGAGAGGACGTCGCGCGCGAGGTAGAGGGCGAAGAGGACCGCGGCGATGCCCGCCACGGGAACGATCAACTGGAGCGCACTGGCATCCATCGGGTGGTGGGATCCTCCAGGTCTTCGGCTTGCTGCGCGCACCCCGTGTGGCGGCACGCGATGCCCCGGCTGGGCACGTCGTCGGAAGGCAGGCCACGATGCCGGTCCACGGGCGGGAACGCATGGCACACCGCGGACGGGCCGGTCGAGGGCCGCGAGTGTATCAACCGCCGTTCGAGCGGGTCAACTCGCCAGCGGGCCAACTCGTCTCTCGCAGGTCCTCGCGGATACGCCGTCCAGTGATCGTCGGCCGGCCCCCATGCGGGGCGGCGCGCCCTTCAGGTGCGGTCAGGGAATCCAGCGCGCGAACGCGCCATCGCTGGTGAGCTGCCGAGCCGCGCCGGTTGCCGCATCGAGGAGCCAGATCCCGTCCGAGACGGCCGGCGCGGCGGTCAGGGCCCGGCCGACGAGGAGCGTCGCGCCATCGGGGGAGAAGGCCGGCCAGCGCTCGAGCCGGCCCGGGGAGCCAGGCAGCTGACGCTCCAGCCCCGCGCCGACGACCCGGACGTGGGACGTCCCGGCGGCGTCCACCACCGAGAAGGCGAGCTGGCCGCCTGGCCCCGCGGCGATGAGCCCTGTTGCCCCGTCGGTTCCGCCGACGGGCGTGACCCGGCCCGCGAGATCGACCCGGTAGAGCGCGGCGCGACCGTCCGACCCGCTGCCGGCCACGTAGAAGTCCCCGCCGCTGGCCACCCAGATGGGGGCGTCGTCGGCGCGGATCGGCACCCGGATCGGCGCAGAGACCGGAACCGAACCGGGCGGGTTCAGGTCGACGATCCAGGGCGTCCCGCCGGCCACGACGACGGCCGCCTTGAGGCTCAGCGGGTCGACGGCCGCCCGCGCCGTCCACGGCGTGGCGCTCCCCGCCTCGAGGATTCCGTCTCCGCCAAGGCCGCTCGAGCCCGCCGACGGTGCCCCATGGTCCAGCACCTGGCGCTCGTCGCCCGATGCCCCCGGCACGGGGACCAGCCACAGGCCGAGGTCGGAGCCATCGGCGCCTCGTCGGGCAAGCAGCACGTGGCTGTGGTCCGGGGTGAACGTCGGCGCGTACTCCAGGCGGCCGTCGTCGATCGTGATGCGCCTGAGGCCGCTGCCGTCGATCGCCATGACCGAGACGACCCCGCCCGCGGCGAACGTCACCAGGCCGCCGTCGGCCGACGTGTCGAAGCTGCTGACCGGCACCAGCTCGACCGTGAGCTGGCGCTGATTCGTGCCGTCAGGGTTCATGACCCAGACGTTCCGAACACCGCTCCGGGCGCTCAGGAACGCGATCTGGTTCTGGCCGGACGTGGTCGGGGCTCCGGTCGTGAACGACCACGTTCGACCCGCCGTCACAGCGGTCGGGTCGTCGAGGCGGGCGACCGTCGGGTCGAGGGTGATCGTGTAGGTCGTGTGGGCGGCGAGCGGCGTCGACGGCACGAACACGAGCGTGTCGGCCGAGCGCAGGCCGGAGGGCCCGGGGCTGGCCGGCGCGCCGGAATCCCCGCCGCGGGCCACGATCCGGATGTCGCCCTCGATGCTCGGCACGATGTGGAGCGCGGCGCGCGCCGTGTCGGGGTTGATCGGGGAATCGAACTCCACGGCGATGGGCGTCCCGATGCCGATGCCGGCCACGCCATCGCCCGGGACGAGGGCGGCGATCCCGAGGCCGGCTCCGACCGTCGTGAATCGCGTCGTGAACGGCACGCCCAGGCGGCTCCCGCCGGTGTCCGAGGCCTGCGGCGCGATGGTCAGCGTGTAAGTCGTCCCGAAGCGAAGCCCGTGGCCGAAGTCGATGGTCACGACGGAACCCTTCCAGGTGGCCGTGACGGGCACCGACGGCGTCACGCTGATCGCGGCCTCGACCGAGGCGGTGTCCATGAGGCGGTCGAAGACGAGCTCCACCTGGCCGTCGAGGGGCACGCCGCTGGCGGCGTCGGCCGGGGTCGCCCGCAGGATGACGGGGGCGCCGACGGTCCGGAAGGCCCAGCCGACCAGGCCGACCTCGTCGGCGTTGCCGGCGAGATCCTGGAACCCGGGCGCGATGCTGATCGTGAAGTCGGAGTCGGCCGGCAGCTTCTGCGAGGGCGTGAAGATGGCCGTCGAGCCATCCCAGCTGAAGGCGCCGTCGACGGCCGGGGCGATCCTGAAGCGGGACTCGACCGTGGACGTCCGGACCGGCTCGGTGAACTCGATGTCGATCGCGGTGAGGGTCTGGGCGAGGCGTGGGTCGCCACCCGGAGCGCTCTGGGTGACGGCCTTGATGGCCGGCGGCCGACGATCGACCGTGGTCGCGTTCCAGAGGACGAGGCCGAGCCCCACGAGCGCCACGGAGACGCTCACAAGGGAGATCAACCGGCGCATCGCCACCTCCGCCCCGGACTGCCGGTCACGGGGCGGGACGATAGCACAGCACCTATACTCGCGGTCCTGTGAGCCAGAAACCTGCCGTCGTCTGCCTCTTCGAGGTGCTCGAAACCCTCGTCCTGACGGTAGTCATCTTCTTCGGCATCCAGGCCTTCGTCGCCCAGCCCTACAAGGTCCAGCAGGGCTCGATGGAGAACACGTTGCTCCCCGAGCAGTACGTCCTCGTGGACAAGCTCTCGCCCCGCTGGGACGCCTACTCCTACGGCGACATCATCGTCTTCAAGCCGCCGGCCACCTGGACGCAGGGCTCCGACGTGCCCTTCATCAAGCGCGTGATCGGCCTGCCCGGCGACACGGTCGAGCTGAAGCAGGGCCTCGTCTACGTGAACGACGTCAAGGTCAACGAGCCCTACATCTTCACCGCCGAGGACGGCACCCGGCAGCAGTCCTTCCCCGCCCCCGGCGGCGCGACGAAGTGGGTGGTGCCGGCCGGCCAGCTCTTCGTGATGGGCGACCACCGGGAAAATTCGGCCGACTCCCGGAACTTCGGGCCGATCGACGTCTCGAACGTCGTCGGCCGAGCGTGGCTCCGCTACTGGCCGTTCGACAAGCTCGGCTTCGTCGAGGTCCCGGCCCATCCGGAGCTGGCCAGCCCGGCACCATGAGCCCGAGGGTGTGAACCCCATCCAAACGGGGCTGGCGCTGCTCGTCACGGCCGGCGCGGTGACGGCGATCTCGGCTCGCGAGCGACGGACCGCGCTGGTGGGCCTGGCCGTCGCCCTCGGTCTCTCGCCCTTCCTGGGGGAACCGCTGCCCCAGATGTCGACCCTCGCCAGCCGTGTCGTGGGGGCAGCCCTGGCGGCCTATCTCCTGCGGGCCGTGGTCGAGCGTGCCCGGACGACCCCGGCTCGAGGGCCCCAGCTGCCCGGTGGATCCCGGATCGGCTGGCCGGCCGAAGCGCTCATCGCCGCCGCGGCCTGGGTCGTCGCCGTCGAGCTCGCAGCCGAGCTGGCAACGCTCGCCCTTGGGGACTCGTCGGCGCCGGCCACGGGCGTCATCGGGATGCTCACCCCCGCGGCCGTCGCGGCGGCCGCGGGACTCGCCTCGATCGTCGTCGCGATCGTCCCGACATTCGGCGGGCGGGATGCGATGCGGACCACGACGGGCTCGCTCGTCCTCATCCAGGGGATACTCCTCTTCCAGGTCGGGATCGCCGGGCCGCCGGGTGACCTGGAGCAGCTCGGCGGGGTGGTCCTCATCCTGGCTCTCGCCACCGCCGGTGCGTGGCTCATCGGCGCCGAGGGCCGGCGATCCCGCCTCGAGGCCGGGCGGGAGCCGGCCGAAGACTGGGCTGGCGAGTGCGGGACCGGGACCGCGGATGGCCCCCGCGCGCCGCTCGACGACCCTGCCCGGAGTAGCGCTCCACGCGGTGGCACGCCGTGAGCGTTCTCCTGCTCGCGGCGCTCACGATCCCGGGCGGCATCGCGACCGTGCTCGTGGCGGCGAGGAGGAGGCGCGCCTTCGCCATCGGGCTCGCCGCGGCCGCCGCCTCCATCGTCGTTGCGGCTTCGATCGGGGCCGAGGACACGGTCCCCCTCGCGGGCGCCGTCATCGGCGGCTCCGACGGGCTCCGGACCATCACCCTGGCCTGGGCGATCTCGACCTTCCTCTTCGGCCTCATGGACGGCCTGCTGGGCGACGGACCGAGCGTCCTTGGGCCCTCGCTCGTCGGCCTCGGGCTCGGCGCGCTCGGGCTCTCGGCGGCCGATGCCGGGATCGGCTTCGTCGTCCTGACGGCGGCCGCGGTGGTGGCAGCCGTGCTGCCGCTCGTGATGGTCCGGGGCGGTCCGATGGCCGCACCGGGCCTCGGCCTCCACACGCTCCGGCCGGTCGTGGGGGCCGGTGCGCTCACGATCGTCGCGGTCGTCTGGGGCGCCTCGCCGGTCGGCCCGTTCTCGGCCGGGGCGTTGCCCGGCATCGCCGATCCCGCCCTGGAGCGGAGCCTCGGCCTGGCCCTCCTGGTCGTCGCCGGTGCCGTCGCCGTCCGGCTCGGGGCGATTCCCTTCCATGCCTGGAGCGCCCGGTTCACGGAAGCCCTGCCGGGCTCCGCGGTCCCCCCGCTCCTCGCCTGGGGAGCCGGCGCCTTCGCCCTCGTGGCGCTCGGCTGGGTGGACGTGACGATCACCCCGGCCGGCGCGAGCCTGGGCGCCGAGCGGGACCTGATCGCCATCGTGGCGATCGCGAGCATCGTCCTGGGCGGCATCGCCGCGGTCATCCATGACGACATCGAACACGTCCTGGCCTACGCCATCGTCCAGGACGCCGGCATCGCCCTCCTGTCCTTCGCGACGCTGGGCGACGCGGCCGTGGCGGCCGGCCGCGACTGGATCGTCGCCGCGATGGCCGTGACGAGCGGCCTTGCCGCATGGGTGCTGGTGACGCGGGCGACGTTCCGGACCAACCGCCGGGCCGACCTTCGCGGGTGGGCGCGGCGCTCCCCGATCCTGGGCGCGGCCCTGGTCGTGGTCCTCGCCGCGGCCGTCGGCCTGCCCGGCATGGCGGCCTTCGGTGCTCGCGGGACGATCATCGACCTGGCGGCCCCGGGAGCACTCGGGGTCCTGGTCCTGATCTTCGCCCTGGCCCCCGTCGTCTTCCTCGGGCGCCTCCTCCTGACCGGCGTGGACGCGATGAGCGGGCCGGTACGGGAGGCGGCCCGGGCCGACGTCCACATCCGCGGCGGGCGGGCCGACGGCTGGGCCGACGATCCGTCCCCGCTTCGCGTGGCCGTGGCCGTCGTGCAGACGAATCGCCATGCCCTTGCCGCCGCGGCAGCCGTCCTGGCGGCCCTGATCGGGCTCGGCGTGGCGGTCGGCGGGCTCGGGTCGACGGTCGTCGGCGGAGGATCGGGTCAGGAGCCCGGCGCGAGCCCCTCCGGAATCAACGGCGGACCGTAGGCGCGAATCAGCGCGCCGGTCTCGAGCCGCCGGTCAGTCTGCCGGGGCGAGGACCCAGCGATCGATCTCGCGGTCGTAGTCCAGCAGCTCGGTGGCCGTGAACCACAGGGCGATCTCGGTGGCGGCGGTCTCTGGGGAGTCCGAGGCGTGGACGAGGTTCTGCGCCGTCTCGAGGGCGAAGTCGCCGCGGATCGTGCCCGGCGCCGCCTCGTTGGGCCGCGTTGCGCCGTGCATCGTCCGGACGACGGCCACCGCATTCGGTCCCTCCAGGACCGCCGCGACGACCGGCCCACTGATGATGAAGGCGACGAGGCTGCCGAAGAACGGCTTGGCGCTGTGGACGGCGTAGTGGCGCTCGGCCAGCTCGCGACTGACGGCCATCAGCTTGAGGCCCACGAGCCGCAGCCCGCGAGCCTCGTAGCGGGCGAGTATCCGGCCGGCGAGCAGGCGCTGCACGCCGTCGGGCTTGACCAGGACCAGGGTGCGCTCGGTCACGATTCCTCCAAGGGACGGGCGATCCGGGGATCAATGGTGCCGCCTGAGCGGCAAATCGTCACGATGACGTCAGTCCCTCCGCCGATGCGCCGGCTCCTCGAGCGCAGCCGCGGCCGCGGTGTACGCGGCCTCCGCATCGAGCACGCGGCCGAGGATCCGGCAGGCATCGCCGCGCAGCACGAGGGCCGCGGGTTCGTGGCGCCGACCGAGCGCTTCGAGCACGCCTGGCGCGAGGGTTGCGTCCATCCGGAGGGCGAGCGCCAGTCGCTCGATCCCGACCGAGAGCCGATCTGGGCTGCCGGCCCGGATGTCCGTCCGTCCCTGGGCAAGGAGATCGGCGGGGCTCGATGACGGAGCGGGCGTGCGGCCGCTGGGACGCGCGCCGGTCGGCGCGGGTGGAACGTCGTCCGGCCAGAGGCCCGGACCGTCGAGGGACGCGCGCGGATCCGGGGCGCCCTCGGCGGCCCCCTGCGGAGCGGTCGCCGGCGGTCTGACCTTCGCGCCGCGGCCGGGACCGAAGGCCTCGAGCGGCTCGACCGCGACGGCGGGGGCGGCGGGCCAGAAGGCGCGCCGGGGCATGCCGGCGAAGTGGCGCTCCAGCGCCTCGACCGTGAGGTCGGCGAGGGCGGCTACGTGCTCCCGGGCCTCGCCGGGCCGTCCCGCGGCGGCCGCCGCCTCCGCCGCGACGACACGGGCGATCGGCTGACCCCCGCCGGCCTCGAGGTGCGCGGCGGCGGCCCGGGCCGCGGTGTCGAGATCGCCGGTCCGCCAACGCACCTCGGCCAGGTCCGCCAGGCCAGCCACGTCAAGGCGGTCGGCGGCGGCCAGCTGCTCGAGCTCGGCTCGAGCGAGGAGATACGCGCCGAGCCGGAGGTGGATGCCGGCCACCCGTTGCTCGACGGCGCTCGCCCTCGCCACGGGAGTGCCGGTCACGAGGGCAGCCGGAGGCGGGCGTCGAGCCCTCGCAGGTAGCGCGCGGGGGCGACCACGGCGAGGCGCAGGAACTCGTCCCGGAAGAGCGACGCGGCAAGGCGGTGCACGTCGTCGGCCCGGACCGCCTCCACTGCCGCGAGCGCCTCGTCCAGGGTCAGGACCCGGTCGTGGAGCGCCTCCTGGCCGCCGACCCACGAAGCCAGGTGGCGGGTCTCGTCCATCCGCAGCTCCAGGCCGCCCGACAGGTAGGCCTTCGCCTTGGCCAGCTCGGCTTCCGGGACGGGCGCGTCGCGCATCCCGGCCAGCTCCACGGGCGTCCCGATCGACCAGGGAGAGGTAGAGGCGGCTGCTCATGCCGTCGCCGAGGGCCGCGTTGAGGACCGACAGCGCCCAGGCGTCGGGATGGTCCCGGGGAAGGGCCGGGACGCCGACGCTGAGCTGGGCCTGGGTGGTCGACCGCCGGCCGACCAGGACCCGCTCGCCGGCCGGCAGGAGGGGTGACGCCTCGTAGCCGCCGACGGCCCCGTTGCCGCGCCCGAAGGCCCGCTCGACGAGCCCGAGGGCCTCGGCGTGGGCGATGTCCCCGGCGATCGCGACCACGGCGTTGGCCGGGCGATAGCGGCTGCTCCAGAACTCGCGGATGCGGGCCGGAGCGAGGCCCCGGATGTCGGCCTCCTCGCCGCAGATCTCCCGGCCCAGCGGGCCGCTCCCGAACATCGCCCGCTGGAAGAGGATCTGGCAGTACTCAGCCGGATCGTCGAGGTAGCCCCGGATCTCCTCGACGATGACGTCCCGCTCGCGGTCGATCTCGGCGTCGTCGAGGGCGGGACGGCAGATCAGCTCCCCGAGGACATCGACGGCGCGTGCCACCTCGCGACGCGGGACGCGCGCCCAGTAGACGGTCGACTCACGATCGGTGGCCGCGTTGAAGGAGCCCCCCACGCCCTCGATCGCCTCGCTGAGGGCGCGCGTCGAGGGGTAGGCGTGGGTGCCCTTGAAGGTCAGGTGCTCGAGGAAGTGGGCGACGCCCACCTGGCCCTCGACCTCGCCCCGCGACCCGGCCAGGACGTAGGCGGCCACCGAGACGGAGCGCGATCCGGGCAGCTCCGCGCTGATCATCCGCGGCCCGTCGGGCAGCACCGTCCGTTCGAACATCGGCCCGATGGTACCCGCTGGGAGGAGAGCGAGCCGGGCCCGGGGCGAGAGACGACCCGGAAATGCGAGCGGCCGGCGCCCGTCGGACGCCGGCCGCTCATCGGGCTCGAGTTACTTGGGCAGGAACTGGGGGATCCAGGCCTGGAGGAAGAAGACCCCGAAGCCGATCGAGACGACCCACATGAGGGGGTGGACCTCGCCGATCTTGCCCCGGGCCACCTTGATCAGGACCCAGCTCATGAAGCCGGCGCCGATCCCGACGGTGATGTCGTAGGTCAGGGGCATCAGGATCATCGTCAGGAGGGCCGGCATGCCCTCGTCGAAGTCCCCGACGTCGATGTCCTTGACCTGGGTGAACATCAGATAGCCGACGAGGACGAGGGCGGGCGCGGTCGCCTGGCTCGGGATGATCCCGGCCAGCGGCGCGAGCAGGATCGCGAGCAGGAAGAGCGCGCCCGTGACCACCGACGTGAAGCCCGTCCGCCCACCGTCGGCGACGCCGGCGGCGCTCTCGATGTAGGTCGTGTTGGAGGACACGCCGGCCAGGCCGCCGACCGCCGCCGCCACGCTGTCCACGATGAGGACGCGGCCGACGCCCGGCACGGACCCGTCCTTCTCGGCCAGGCCGGCCTCGGCGGCGACGCCCGTGACCGTGCCCATCGTGTCGAAGAAGTCGGTCAGCATGATGGCGAAGATGACCAGGATCGCCGTGAGCGGTCCCAGGATCGTGAAGACGTTGGCGAGGTCGAACTGGCCGAGGGTCGAGAAGTTCGGCGTCCACGACAGGTTGGCCGGGACCTTGGTGATGCCGGCGGCCAGGGCCACGATCGTGGTGCCGATGATCGAGATGACCAGCGCGGCCCGGACCTTGAGGACCCACAGCACGATCGTCAGGGCCAGGCCGAAGAGGAAGACGAACTGTCCCACCTGGGTCGGGAAGGACACCGTCACGAGCGTTCCGGCACAGCCCTGGGTGAGCGGCACGAAGGGCGAGCAGCCGGACTGGATGAGGCCGCCGTTGGCGAACCCGATGAAGAGGATGAAGAGGCCGATACCGGCGCCGATCGCTCGCTTGAGGGCGAGCGGGACCGCGTTCATGACCGCTTCCCGGAAGCCGACCAGGACGAGCACGGTGACCGCGAGACCCTCGATGACGATCACGCCCATCGCCCCGGCCGGGGACAGGCCTCGGCTGGTGAGGCTGAAGGCCACGATGGCGTTGATCCCGAGCCCGGCGGCCAGGGCGAACGGGTAGTTTGCGACCGCGCCCATGGCGATGGTCATGATGCCGGCGATGAGGGCGGTCCCGGCGGAGAGGGCGATCCGGCCCGGATCGTCGGCTGCCAGCTTGAAGCCGTCGCCGAGGATCCCAGCGTTCAGGAAGACGATGTAGACCATGACCATGAACGTGGTCAGGCCGGCCCGGGCCTCCGTCGCGAGGCTGGTGCCGCGTTCCTCGAACTTGAAGTACCGCGAAATCATCTCCACGCGCTGAGAAGCCTCCCTTCCCTTCAGGCGCACCGGCCCGCACGGGCGGTGAGCGCCACCCCGGGGTCTCCCGACCCCGTCCGCTCCGCCGTCAGGCGCCGGTTCGGGTGGCGCCGGTCCTCCCTCGAGACCGCGTCGAGCGTTCCGCTGGTGACGCTCGACGTCGCCGCCGCTGCCGGGGCCCCCACGCCGGGAGCACTGGCCGGATGGTAGCGCGGGTGCGCACCCAGGGGGCTGGTCCGGGCGGGTCGACGGCCGCCCGCCGTCAGCCGCCCGCCGGTCGGTGCTCGCGGCCCCGAGGTCAGTCCTCGGCGGCCTCGAGCCCGAGGAGCTCCATCTGGACGAAGCCCGAGGTGTCGAAGGCGAGCTGCTCGGGCTCGAACGGCGAGTGGCCGCCCTCGCCCATCGGCGCGAACTCGACGACGACCCGCTCGTCGCCCTGGACGAGCGTGTAGACCAGGAGCTGGTCGGGCCGGGTCTCGAAGTCGAGGTGCTCGAAGGAGTCGACGTTGAGGGTCACCGCGATGGGCGTGAAGAAGGTCGAGACCTCGGGCTGATCGGTGACGATGCGCTCGACCCAGCCGGTTCCGTGCGAGACCAGCTCCCGCCCACGGAAGAAGTGGTACGTGACCGTCTGCTTGAGGAGGGGCCGGAGGAGGTTGAGCATGTCCTCGCGGCTCGTCACGAGCCCCTGGTTGACGAAGAACTTCGCCGGCGGCTCGCTGGACACGGGCGGCTCCCTCCTCGTGGCACGGGGGCGGACGGAACGGGGCCGATGGTACCGCACCGGGCGACCGGCCGATGTCGCCGTTGCCGGCCAAGCGCAGGCGATGGACGACCCCTGGGCCGCGGCCCGGCGGCCGCCGGGCTCCGCTGGCCCCGCTGGCTCCGGTGGCCCCAGTGGCTCCGGTGGCTCCGGTGGCTCCGGAGGGGCCGCGTATCATCGAGCCATGCTCCTGGCGATCGACATCGGCAACACCAACGTCACCCTGGGCCGGTTCCGGGCTGGGACGCTCCTCGGGACCCGTCGCGCGGCGACCGCGCCGCGAGCCTCGACGGACGAGCTGGAGGCCCTCATCGAGGAGCTGCTCCGCCTCGACGGCCTGGCCCTCGCCGATGTCAGCGCGATCGCGGCGGTTTCGGTCGTGCCGGTCCTGACGGCCGGCCTGGAGGCCCTCGCGGCGCGCCGGGATCGGCCGCTCCTGGTCGCGGGAACCGGGACCGTGCCCATCCCTGTCCGCGTCGACCGGCCCGCCGAGGTCGGGGCGGATCGACTCGTCAACGCGCTCGCCGCGGCACGCCTGCACGGGGTTCCCGCCGTCGTGGCCGACCTCGGGACGGCCTCGACCTTCGATGCGGTGGCTGGGGATGGTGCCTTCGTCGGCGGCGCGATCGCTCCCGGCCTTGAGATGGGGTTGGACGCCCTGTCGACGAGGACGGCGAAGCTGCCCCGGATCGAGCTGCGGACCCCCGACCGGGCGATCGGCCGCGACACTGTCGGCGCGATCGAGGCCGGTGCGATCCTCGGCTACCAGGCCCTCGCGGGCGGGCTGCTGGCCCGCATCCGGGCCGAGCTCGCCGAGCTCGGGGGGGTGCCCCCCGACGCCGTGCGGACCATCCTGACGGGCGGCCTGAGCCACGCTCCGTGGGCCGCCAGGATCGAGGGCGTCGACGTCATCGACGCGGACCTGACCCTCAAGGGCCTGGCCATCCTCCAGGCGGAGGTGGCCGGCGGCGAGCCGCTCGCCCTGGGCCTCGGGTGAGCGACGGCGACGGCGCTCCTGGGCGCCTCTCGGGTCGCCTCGTCGCGCTCGGCGTGACCGGCTCGATCGCGGCCTACAAGGCCGTCGAGCTGCTGCGACTCCTGACCGCCGAGGGGGCAGATGTGGTGGTCCTGCTGTCGGCGTCCGCGAGCCGCTTCGTGGGAGCGCTGTCCTTCGCCGCCCTGTCGCGCCACCCCGTGGAGACGGACGTGCTGGAGCTCCAGGCCGATGGCCGGATCGGCCACATCGTCGTCGCCGACAGTGCCGATGCCATCGTCGTGGCCCCGGCAACCGCCCATTGGCTCGGGGCGATGGCCAATGGACTCGCCGCGGACGTGGTGACCGCCGCCTGCCTGGCGACATCGTCGCCGGTCGTCGTCGCGCCCGCGATGGACGGCGACATGTGGACCCATCCCGCGACGCAGGCCAACGTCGCCCGCCTTCGGGATGCCTTCGCCTACGCCATCGTCGAACCCGACACCGGCTCCCTGGCCTCCGGCCAGTCCGGCGTCGGCCGCCTGGCAGAGCTGCCCCGGATCGTCGACGCGGTCGTGGCCGCCGTCGCCGGTCGCCCGATCCGCCAGCCGGATGCCGGCGCGCGGCCGCCGCTGGCAATTGCGCCGGTTCGCGAGGAGGACCTCGGTGGCCGCCACGTCGTCGTGACGGCCGGTGGCACGCGCGAACCGATCGACCCGGTGCGATTCATCGGCAACCGATCCAGCGGCAGGATGGGCGTCGCGCTCGCCGAGGCGGCCCTGGGTCGTGGCGCGAGCGTCACCCTGATCGCGGCCGACGTGAGCGTGGCGCTGCCGGTCGACCGGGCTCGCGTCGTGCGGGTCGAGACGGCGGACGAGCTGCGGAGCGCCCTCCTCGAGACCCTCTTCGGCAGCCCACCTGCACCACCGGTCGCGCGCTTCGATGCCCTCGTCATGGCCGCGGCGGTCGCCGACTTCACACCCCGCGCGCCAGCGGCCGGGAAGCTCAGCCGCGGCGAGGGGCTCAGCCTGGAGCTGCGGCCCACGCCCGACATCCTGGCCGAGGTCAGCCGGATCGCCCGTGGCGCCGGCGGTCCCGGGAGCCCCGGGGACGGCGTCATCCCCCGCCCCGTCCTCGTCGGCTTCGCGGCCGAGACAGGCTCGCTGGATCGGGCGCCCGACAAGCTGCGTCGCAAGGGCCTTGATCTCCTCGTCGCCAACGACGTGACCGAGGCCGGATCGGGGTTCGGGAGCGACACCAACCGGGTCGTGATCCTCGACGCGGAGGGCGGCCGGGAGGCCCTGCCGCTCCTGTCCAAGCGGGCCGCCGCCGATCGGATCCTCGACCGCGTCGCCGCGGCGTTGGACGCCCGCGATGCGGCGGGGCAGACTGCCGCCATGCAGGAGCGAAACGCATGAGTGCCTCGTCCGATTCAGTCCGACGCCTAACCGTCGCCGACATCCTGCGGATGCACGCGGACGGCGAGCGCCTGCCGATGCTCACTGCCTACGACTACCCGACGGCGCAGATCCTCGACGAGGCCGGGATCCCGATGCTGCTGGTCGGCGATTCGCTCGGCCAGGTGCTCCTCGGCTACGACACGACGGTCCGGGTCACGATGGCCGAGATGCTCCACCACACGGCGGCCGTGGTCCGGGGCACGCAACGGGCGCTCGTCATCGGCGACATGCCGTTCCTCTCCTACGCCTCGGTGGACGAGGCGGTCGAGAACGCCGGGCGGTTCCTCCGCGAGGCCGGGGCGACGGCCGTCAAGATCGAGGGCGGGGTCCGCAGCGCCAGGATCATCGAGGCCCTCGTCCGGGCGGGGATCCCGGTCATGGGCCACATCGGCTGGACGCCACAGTCCCAGCTCGGGATGGGCGGCAAGGTCCGGGTCCAGGGCAAGAGCCGCGACGCGGCGCGCGGCCTGCTCGCCGACGCCATCGCCGTCCAGGACGCCGGCGCGTTCGGGGTCGTCGTGGAGCTGGTGCCCGAGCAGCTGGCCGCCATCATCACCTCGCGCCTCCGGATCCCGACCATCGGCATCGGGGCCGGCGCCGGCTGCAGCGGCCAGGTCCAGGTCATCACCGACCTCCTCGGGCTGGGCGACTTCCGGCCGAAGCACGCCCGGGCCTACGCCGACCTCCGCGGCACCATCCATTCCGCCGTCGAAACGTGGGCGGCCGACGTCGTCGCCGGGACGTTCCCGGCCGCGGCCGAGAGCGTCCGCATGGACGAGGCGACGCTCGAGGAGGCCCTCGGTCGGACCGCCGACGACCGCGCCCCGACCATGGCCGACGGCCTGCCGAACGGCATTCCCCTCGACCGCGACCTCTAGCCGGTCTTGACCGAGGTCGTCCGCACGCGCGAGGAGCTCCGGGCAGCGCTCGAGCAGGCGCCGCGCCCGCTCGGCCTGGTGCCGACCATGGGCTGGCTCCACGACGGCCACCGGGCGCTCATGGCTCGGGCGCGGACGCAGTGCGCGACCGTCGTCGTCTCGATCTTCGTCAATCCCCGCCAGTTCGGCGACCCGGCGGACCTCGCCCGGTACCCGCGCAACGAGGATCGCGACGTCGGGATCTGCCGGGCCGAGGGGGTCGACCTCGTCTTCGCCCCCCCGGTCGAGGAGGTCTATCCGCCGGGCTTCGACACGTCGGTGGCCGTCGGCGCCATCGCCCGGCCGC
>JACQEH010000077.1 GCA_016200675.1 Chloroflexota bacterium
GTCGTCGGCGACTTCGACCGCTACCTCGTGAACGGCCGCGACCACTGGTTCCACCAGCAGCACGCCAGCGACCTCTCGGGCCCGATCGCCTACTTCTGCGCCGAGTACGGCCTCCACGAGTCGCTCGGGATCTACTCGGGCGGCCTCGGCGTCCTGGCCGGTGATCACCTCAAGACGGCCAGCGACATGGCCCTGCCGCTCGTCGGGGTGGGCCTCCTCTACCGGCGCGGCTACTTCCGCCAGACCATCGACGCGGACGGCCACCAGGAGCATGCCTACCCGAACTTCGACCTCTCGCACCTGCCGCTGAGTCGGGCCCTCGGGCGGGACGGCCATGAGCTGACCGTCGCCGTGGAGCTGCCGGGACGCGAGGTCCGGGCCGACGTCTGGACCGCGCAGGTGGGCCGGGTGCCGGTCCTCCTCCTGGACACGGACACGCCCGAGAATGACGAAGGCGATCGCCCCATCACGCACCAGCTCTACGTCCGGGGCCGGGAGATGCGCCTCCACCAGGAGCTGGTCCTGGGCGTCGGCGGAGTCCGGGCAATCCGCGCCCTCGGGATCCGGCCGGCGGTCTGGCATCTCAACGAGGGTCACTCCGCGTTCCTCCTGGCGGAGCGGGCACGCGAGCTCGTCGCCGGCGGCATGCCCCTCGAGGACGCCCTGGGCGACATCCGCCGGGACAGCGTCTTCACGATCCACACCCCGGTCTCGGCCGGCAACGAGCGCTTCGACGCGGGTCTCGTCCGGCGGATCGCCGGGCCGCTCCTCGACGGCGACGGGCGGCCGAACACGGGCGGCGTCCCCCTGGACCGGGTCCTCGACATCGGCCTCGGCACCGACGGCGACGCGACCCAGTTCGACATGACGGCCTTCAGCCTCCGCCTGACGGCCGGCGCCAACGCCGTCAGCCGCCTTCACGCGGAGACCGCCAATCGGACGTGGCGGGACGTGATCCCCCGCCCGATCCTCGGCATCACCAACGGCATTCATACGCCGACCTGGGTGGGGACGCCGCTGCGCGAGCTGTTCGCCCGCTACCTCGACGCCGACCTCGACCAGCTCGACCCGTCGACCGCAGCGGGGCGTTGGTGGGAGCGGATCGAGCGGATCTCGGACGCAGAGCTGTGGGAGGCCCATCTTCGCCAGAAGGGCGAGATGGCCCACTTCGCGCGGCGCCGCCTGCGGGCCCAGTTCGCCCGGCACGGCCAGCCGCCATCCGTCCTGGACCAGCTGGACGGGGCCCTGGATCCGCGGCACCTCACGATCGGCTTCGCCCGGCGTTTCGCCACCTACAAGCGGGCCGGGATGATGTTCACGGACATGGATCGCCTGGCGCGCCTGGTCCGCGACGCGGAGCGGCCGGTGCAGATCATCTTCGCCGGCAAGGCCCATCCGGCCGACCGGCCCGGCCAGCAGGTCATCCAGGAGATCTTCACCCGGACCCAGAGCGGTGCCCTTCGCGGTCGCGTCTTCATCCTCGAGGACTACGACATGCGGATTGCCCGCTTCCTCGTCCAGGGCGTCGACGTCTGGCTCAACAACCCGCGCCGGCCGCTCGAGGCGTCCGGTACCTCGGGCATGAAGGCGGCGGCCAACGGCGGCGTCAACGTCAGCATCCTCGACGGCTGGTGGGACGAGGGCTTCGACGGCGACAACGGCTGGGCCATCGGTGGCCGCGAGATCGACCTCGACGAGGGGGCCCAGGACTGGGCGGATGTCCAGGACCTCTATCGGATCCTCGAGCGGGACGTGGTGCCGGCCTACTACGAACGCGATGCCGCAGGGATGCCGGCAACGTGGCTGGGCTGGATGCGCCGTTCGATGGCCAAGGCCCTGTGGCGCTTCTCGACCACCCGGATGCTCCACCAGTACGCGGAGCGGCTCTACCTCCCGGCAGCCGGCGTGGCGACTGCCGCGGCCAGCGGGGCCCGCGCCGACTGAGGGAATCGCGGCCGGCGGCCGCGACCGTGGCCGGCGCGCAGCCGCGGGACGGGAACGGGTGCCGATCAGGGGCGGGTCAGGACGATCGCGCTGCGGGCTTCCAGCAGGACCTGGTCCGCTCCACGGGCGACGCTGCCCGATCCCACCGAGAGGCCCTCGAGGGCCTGCAGGCCGCCGAGGGATCCGTCCGGGAGCGGCAGCGCCGCCCGGACGAAGGCGCGCTGGGCCCGCTGGGCCTCGCCCAGGAGGTCGAGGGACCGTGGATAGGGGCCGCGGCAGTCGGGATCCGCCCGGCCACTGAGGCCGAGCTCGTCCCCGTAGTAGATCGAGGGCGTGCCGGGCAGGGTCAGGAGCAGCAGCTGGGCCAGCCGGAGGCGGGCATCGTCCTCGCCCACGATCGACTTCGCCCGCGGGGCGTCGTGGCTCCCGATGAGGTTGAACTGAACCGCGGTCGTGGCCGGGTCGTAGACGCCCAGGCAGTGGCCGAGGCGCTCGGCGAACGCCGCCCCGTCGAGGTCGTGGAGGGAGTTGCGGTAGTCGGTCTGGCCGGCGGCGACGTCGAAGTCGAGGTGGGCCCCGCCCGCGAAGCCGAGGATCGCCAGGCCGAGCGGATAGTTCATCAGGGCGTCGAAGCGGTCGCCGCGCAGCCAGTCGACGGCCTCGTGCCAGATCTCACCCACCAGGTAGGCGTCGGGATTGATCGCCCGGACCCGCGCCCGGAACTCGGGCCAGAACGTCTGGTCCTCGATATCGGCCGGCACGTCCAGGCGCCAGCCGTCGATCCCGAAGCGCATCCAGTGCTCGACCGCGTCGAGGAGATAGGCGCGGACGACGGGGTTCTCGATCCGCAGCTTGGGCAGCGATGGGACGTCCCACCAGGAGCGGTAGCCGCGCGGGCCGTCCTCGGGACAGAGGTGGTCCTGGGCGGCCAGGCCGCGGCGGCCGGCGAGGACGTCGTCATCGAGGTAGAACCAGTCGCGATAGGGCGAGGCGGCGCCCGATTCGAGGACATGGTGGAAGGGCCAGAAGCCCCGTCCGACATGATTGAAGACCCCATCGAGGAGGACCCGGATGCCGCGCCCGTGGGCCTCGTCGATGAGGCGCCGGAGGGCGGGCGTCCCGCCGAGGAGGGGGTCGACGGCGAGGTAGTCGTAGGTGTTGTAGCGGTGGTTCGAGGCGGCGGCGAAGACGGGGTTGAGGTAGAGGGCGTTGATCCCGAGGTCGTCGAGCTCGTCGAGGCGCTCGACCAGGCCCACGAGGTCGCCGCCCTTGTAGCCGTGGAGGGTGGGCGGGCTGTCCCAGGCCTCGAGGGGGCCCGGCTTGGCGACCGCGCGGCTGGCGGCGAAGCGGTCCGGGAAGACCTGGTAGAAGATCGCGTCCCTGGCCCAGGCGGGCACGTCGGCGCTCATGCCCCTGCTGGACCAGTCACGAACCTGCGCTCCATTTCTTCGTCGTCGGGACAGCCGCCCGCGCGCCGCGAAGCGTCGGCCGTGGGCCATCCTGCAGCCGGACGCCATGTATGATCCGATCCTGACCGGCAAAGCGGTTTAGCAAACCGGTTTACGAACCGTATCAGCGGGGGTCGGCCCGCGTCAAGAATCGCCCGGGAGTCGTCCGTTGCCACCACGTATCAGCCTGGCCCTGACGCTCCACAACCACCAGCCCGTGGGCAACTTCGGGTGGGTCATCGAGGAGACCTACCAGCGCGCCTACCTGCCCATGCTGGAGGCCCTCGACCGCCACCCCGGCATCCGTCTCGCCCTCCACTACACCGGCCCCCTCCTGGAGTGGCTCGTGGCCGAACGGCCCGAAGCGATCGCTCGCCTCCGGGCCCTCGTCGAGCGCGGGCAGGTCGAGGTCCTCGGCGGCGGCTATTTCGAACCCGTGCTCGCCTCCCTGCCCGAGCGCGACCGGATCTCGCAGCTCGTCAGGATGGCCGGCGCCATCGAGAGCCTCGTCGGCCGCCGGCCCCGGACCGCCTGGCTGGCCGAGCGCGTCTGGGAGCCCGACCTGCCGACCTCGCTCGTCGCGGCCGGCTATGCCGCGACCATCGTCGACGACGCCCACTTCCGGGCCGCGGCCATCCCCGAGGACGCCATGTGGGGGCCCTACTCCACCGACGACCAGGGCAAGCTCCTGACGGTCTTCGGCACCGAGCAGGGTCTCCGCTACCGGATCCCCTTCCGCCAGGTCGACGAGGTCATCGCCTACCTCCGCGAGCACGCCACGGACGACGGCCATCGGCTCGGGACGATGGGCGACGACGGCGAGAAGTTCGGGGCCTGGCCGTCGACGTGGCGGCACTGCTGGGGCGAGGAGCGCTGGGTCGACCGCTTCTTCGAGGCCCTCGAGGCGAACGCCGACTGGCTGGCCACCACCACCCCGGCAGACTGGCTCGCGGCGAACGGTCCCCTGGGCCGTGTCTACATCCCCGTTGGGTCCTACGCGGAGATGGGTGAGTGGGCCCTGCCGCCGGACGAGAGCCGGGCCTTCCACGAGACGATGGAGCGAGACCGGGCCGAGGGGCGGCCGGAAGCGCGCTGGCTGCGCGGCGCGTCGTGGCGCAACTTCCAGGTCAAGTACCGCGAGATCAACGACCTCCACAAGCGGATGCTCCGCGTCTCCGACAAGGTCGCCGCCATGGCCGCCGGGCCGGTCCGGGAGAGCGCCCTCGACGACCTCCTCCGCGGCCAGTCCAACGACGTCTACTGGCACGGCTTGTTCGGGGGCATCTACCTGCCGCACCTCCGCCTGGCCACCCTGGCCCACCTCGTGGCCGCCGAGGACGCGGCCGACCGAGCCCTCGGGACAAGCCGGGCGGCCGAGGTCATGGACCTCGACCTCGACGGGCGCGCCGAGGTCCGGCTGGCCGACGCGGGCCAGGTCGTGACGGTCGATCTCGACGAGGGATCGGGCATCGGCGATTGGGACATCCGGGCGGCGCGGCATGCCCTGACCGCGGTCCTGCGGCGACGCCCGGAGGCGTACCACGAGGCCCTTCGGCGTGGCACGGATTCCGGGACGACGTCTGCGGACGAGGGTGCCAGCCTCGCCTCGATCCACGACATCGTCCGGTCCAAGGAGGCCGGCCTCGCCGACCGCCTCCGCTACGACGACCACGAGCGACGCTCCGGCCTCGTCCGCTTCCTGCCGCTCGACGCGACGGCCGCGACGTTCGGGGCGGGCGAGCAGGCCGACCTGGGCGACGGCCTCGCCGGGCGGACCGAGATCGTGGAGGCCGGCGATGGTCGCGTCGTCACTCGCGGCGCGGCGCGCATCCGGACGGCCCAGGGGGACCGGCAGGTCGAGATCCGGAAGGCCATCGCCCTCGGCGGCGACCGCCTCCACCCGACCCTGACCGTGGCCGTCACCGTCCGGAACGACGGCGAGGGTCCGCTGCGCTGCCGCCTTGGCCAGGAGTGGTCGCTCATGCTCCTGGGCGGCGGCGGCAACCCGTCGGCCTGGTATGAGGTCGGCGGGACGCGGCGCGCCCACGACGGCAGCGGGTCGGCCGAGTCGGTCGAGCGAATCGGCCAGGGCAACGACTGGGTCGGCGTGGCGGTCGAGGGCCGGCCGACGCCGGCCGCCGACGCGTGGTGGGCAGCCATCGAGACTGTTTCGAACTCCGAGGACGGCTTCGAGCGCGTCTACCAGGGCAGCTCCCTGCTGTTCTCATGGCTCGTCGACCTTGCGCCCGGCGCGGAGATCACGGTCTCGGTCCAGCAGGCGGTTCGCGTCGACCGTGACCGGGCCTCGGGGCCTGGGGCATCCTGAGCCCCTCGCCGGGCCCAGAGACGGCATCAGCCCGCGGCCTGCGCGCCACGGGCTGATGGAGGTCGAGCGCCTGGGAGGGACGCCCGAGGTGGTATCCGGATTGGCGGGCCGCTCTCGCGGCGTGGGCTCAGGCCAGGCGGCCGGTGTGCTCGCTACCTTCGAAGCCGGGTCGAGAGTCGACGCCCCACTCGAGGGCGGCAAAGTCGAGGACTGCGACAGCGGCGATGATGAGCCCGAGGACTACGAAGCCGGTCATCATCGTGCGGTTCCTTTCAGTATCCGGCCCCTGCACCACGATTTGGTACAGTGGACTAGGCCAAGTCGTACATTACTTGGACTAGTGAACTATGTCAACCGTTGATATCGACCCCAAGATGCCGCCAACCGGCCCCTCCGGAAGGGATCTGGATGTCACTCGGGACAGCGACGTCCCGATTTCGACCCAGATCTACTGGCAGCTCGTCTACCAGATCGATTCGGGGCGCCTCCTGCCCGGCGCCCGCCTCTCCCCGGTCCGCGAGCTCGGGGCGGCCCTGCGCGTGAATCCGAACACGATCCGGGCCGTCTACCGGCGCCTGGCCGACGCGGGCTACGTCATGAGCCGCCACGGCGCCGGAACCCTCGTCGCCGACCGCCCGCCCAAGGGACGCCGACCGGATGCGCTCGCCGGGATCGTCTCGGAGATGCTCCGGCGGGCGGCCCAGGCGGGCTTCACCGCGGACGAGGTCGCGGCCGCGACGTTTGCCGCCTCGTCAGAGCGGCGGCGGCCCGGTCCCCGGGTCCGCGTCCTGTTCGCCGAATGCACGACGGCCGACGCCGGCTACGACGCGGAGCGCCTCAACGACGAGTTCGCCGGCCAGATCGAGGCGGAGGGGACGCTCCTCGACGAGCTCCCCGAGCGGCTCGACCGCTTCCACTACGACCTCGTCGCCACCACGACCTTCCACGCCGACGAGGCCCAGGCCCTGGCCGGCGGCCGGATCCCGGTGGTGGCCATGCTCGTCGGGCCCGGCTATGTCGAGATGGTCCACGAGATCTCGGGCCTGCCCGCCGGGTCCCGGGTCGGGGTCGTCTGCGCCTCCGAGCGGGGCGCCGAGAACATCGCCGAGACCCTCGCCATCGCCGGGACCCAGGGCGTCGAGCTGCAGGCGGTCCTGATCGGCGACATGGCGGGCCTCGCCGAGCTCAATGAGACCGCCGACCTCATCCTGATGTCGCGCGAGGCTCTCGCCCACGGCATGGACCAGGACCTGGAGCGTCCGGAGCGCGTCCGGCCATGGACGTACGAGTTCGATCCGGCGGCCATCGAGCACCTGCGGCGCGCCATCGAGCACGTGGTCACCGCCCGGGCGTGACATCCTTCGCCCCATGAGGGCGACGACGCGACTTCGGACCGACCGAGACTGGCGGACGCTGGATCCCGCGACCGCCCGGCGGACGGCCGCCGACATCAACGCCGAGCGGTCTCGCGGCGAGCTGCCCGGCCCACCAACCCTGACCGGCGGACAGCTCCTGGCGACCCGGGTCCTGCGCTCGGTCGCCCGGCGCCTGGTCGAGAGCGCCGGGCCTGCGGAGCCCACCGCTGCAGCGGCGGCGCACGAGGACGCGGGGCGGCCCGGATCCCCGGTGCGCCGCCCGTCCAAGCCCCTCGTGGATCGCCTCGTCCTGGAGCTCCTGGGGGACGATCCTGCGGCCCCCGGGGTCCGGGACCTCCTCGAACCGGCCGCGGTGGCCGATCTCGCGCCGGCCGCCCGGGCGCTCCTGCGCTCGCTGCCGCGCACCTCGCCCGAGTCGCTCGTCGGGCGCCTCCTGTGGATCCGGGAGCACTGGCCGCACCTCCTGGAACCCCGGAACGAGATCGAGCCGCTCCTCCTCCTCGCGGCGGACCTCGTGGCCGAGGAGGCGCGCGCCCTGGCCCTCCAGTTCCGCGGCCCGGATGGCGGCCCAGGGACGCCGGCGGACGGAGCCCGGGACGGCGGCGATGCCGGCGCCGCGGCCGGCTTCGGCGGGCACGGCGAGGCGGCCGGACCCGACTACGCCGGCCTCGACGCGGAACCCGAGCGCTTCTCCGCGGACACCGCCTGGATGCCGGAGGTCGTCCTCCAGGCGAAGTCAACCTACGTCTGGCTCGACCAGCTCTCGCGTCGCTACCAGCGGGACATCCGCACCCTCGACGCGATCCCGGACGAGGAGCTGGACCGCCTCGCCGCCTGGGGCGTGACGGGCCTCTGGCTCATCGGCGTCTGGCAGCGCAGCAGCGCGTCGGCCGAGATCAAGCACCGCCGCGGGAACCCGGATGCGGTGGCCTCCGCCTATGCCCTCGACGACTACCGGATCGCCGACGACCTCGGCGGCGAGGATGCCCTGGGGCGCCTCCGCGACCGGGCGGCCGGGCGCGGCATCCGCCTCGCCTCGGACATGGTCCCCAACCACATGGGCATCGATTCGAGGTGGGTGATCGACCATCCCGAGCGCTTCCTCGCGGTCGAGGAGCCCCCCTTCCCGGGCTATCGCTTCGGCGGCCCGGACCTGTCCCAGGACCCCGACGTCGAGATCCGGCTGGAGGACCACTACTGGGACGCGACCGACGCGGCCGTCGTCTTCGAGCGCCGGGACAGCCGGACGGGACAGCGGCGGTACCTGTACCACGGCAACGACGGGACGTCCTTCCCCTGGAACGACACGGCCCAGCTGGACTACCTTCGGGCCGACGTCCGGGAGGTGGTGATCCGGACCATCCTCGACGTCGCCCGGCGGTTCCCGATCATCCGCTTCGACGCGGCGATGGTCCTCGCCCGCCGCCACATCCGGCGCCTGTGGTGGCCCGAGCCGGGCGGCGGGGGCGGGATCCCGTCCCGGGCCGAGCACGCGATCGCGTCACGGGCCTTCGCCGCCGCGATGCCCCGCGAGTTCTGGCGCGAGGTCGTCGACCGGGTGGCCGCCGAGGTTCCCGGGACACTCCTGCTCGCCGAGGCGTTCTGGCTCATGGAGGGCTTCTTCGTCCGGACCCTGGGCATGCACCGGGTCTACAACAGTGCCTTCATGCATATGCTCCGCGACGAGAACGGCGAGGGCTACCGGCGGGTGATCAAGGAGACCATCGCCTTCGACCCACAGGTCCTCGGTCGGTTCGTGAACTTCATGACGAACCCCGACGAGGCAACCGCCCTGGACCAGTTCGGGAGCGACGACAAGTACTTCGGCGTGGCCACGGTCCTGGCGACGCTGCCCGGGTTGCCGATGCTCGGCCACGGACAGCTCGAGGGCCTCGGCGAGCGCTACGGGATGGAGTTCCGGCGGGCGATGCGCGACGAGCGCCCCAACGAGGGCCTCCTCGCCCGTCACGAGCGCGAGCTCGTGCCGCTCCTCCGGGAGCGTCACCGCTTCGCCGGGTCCGCCGACTTCCGCCTCTACGACCTGGTCGCCGAGAGCGGCGACGTCGACGAGCACGTCTATGCCTACACGAACGGTCGCGGCAGCCTGCGCTCGCTGGTCGTCTACCACGACCGTTTCGCCTCCACCGCGGGCCGGATTCGGGCCAGCGCGCCGTTCGCGATCGCGGCCGGCGACGGCAGCCGGAGCCCCGTCGAGTCGACGCTGGCCGAGGCCCTCGGCCTCGATGGGGACGCTGCAGCGATGGTCCACTTCCGCGACCCGCGGACGGGTGCCGCCACGAGCGCCACGATCGGCGAGATTCGCGACCGGGGCCTGTCGCTCCGCCTCGAGGCCTACGAGCACCACGCCTACACGGAGATCGAGGTCCGCGGCGGCTGAGGGGCGAGGCGGCCGCGCCGCCACCGTGTCAAGGACGCTCCAGGACCACCCGGCGCAGGAGGGGAAGGGGCAGCTCGCCGTGGCCGATCAGGCCCTCGAGGTGGGGCCGGTAGGCGAATTCGGGCGTCTCGGGATAGCCGCCGACGATCAGCGGGACGGGCACCGCGTCGGCGCCGCGAGGCGGTAGCGCTGGACCGCCAGGATCGCGAGGAGCCGGTCGCCGTCGATGGCCTGGTCGAAGGTCAGCGTCGCTGCCTCGACCGTGACCCAGCGGGCCTGCCATCGGTCGATCGCCGACAGATCGGGCCAGGCCGCGCCGTACTCGTGGACCCTGGCGGCGGTCGCGGCGGTCGCGGCGAGCGGGTCGAGGCGGAACGCCCCGTCGAGGTAGGCACGGACGAGCGCGTCGAACATTGCCGCGTGGGCCTCCGGGCGGGGATCGGCAGTGTAGCGGCGCGCTAGGATCGTCTGACGCGAACGTGCGACGAAGGAGGTTCGGTGCCGGGCGCCAGGACGAATGACGAGATGTGGCGGGACTTCCTCTCGGGCCGGATCGAGGGCCTCGAGCAGATGAAGTCGCTGTTCCGCCGCCTTCCGCGGGCGCCGCGCTGCAAGCTCTGCCAGGCCCCGTTCGCGGGTCCCGGCGGCAAGGTCCTCGGCCTGACCCGGTTTCGGCGGTGGCAGGCCAACTCGACCCTCTGCAACATCTGTACCGGCAGCCTCGGCGAAGTCGTCGGCGGAGCCGAAATCGAGGCGACGTTCCTCTTCGCCGACATTCGTGGCTCGACGGCCGTCGCGGAGCACCTCCGGCCGGCCGAGTACAACGCGATCCTCCAGCGCTTCTATCGGGTCTGCGCCACGGCCGTCGATGTCCATGGCGGGCTCGTCGACAAGTACCTCGGCGACGGAGTCGTGGCGTTCTTCGGTCCCGCCTTCAGCGGCGACGGTGGGCCGGCCGCCTCCGCGATCCGGGCCGGACGATCCATACTCGACGGCGTGCGTGACGACAGGACCGCGACGAGCTGGCTGCCGGTCGGCGTGGGCGTTCACACGGGGATCGCCTACGTCGGCGTCCTTGGCGAGGAGGGTGGCCAGCTGGATTTCACCGGCGTCGGCGACGCCGTGAACACCGCGGCACGGCTCGGCTCGGAGGCCGGTGCGGGCGAGTTGCTCGTGTCCCTGGCGACGGTCGCCAGGGGCAGCTTCGATGCCGGGGGCCTCGAGCGGCGCCATCTCTTCCTCAAGGGCCGCGAGGAGCCGGTCGACGTCGTGGTCGTGGTCGGTGGCGGCCGGGCGATGCCCGCGTGAGCATCGAGCGCGGGCCATGGCTCACCCCGGCGCCGACGCCGTGGGTCAGGCCACAGGTCCTGACCGGCCGGCGCGTCCGGCTCGAGCCGATCGGCCTCGACCATGTCGACGACCTCGCCGTGGCCGGGTCCGATCCGTCGATCTGGGCCCTCACGATCGCCCGCCCGGTCGATCGGGCGGGCATCGAGGCCTGGGTCCGGGCCGCCATGTCCAGCGCGGCCGCGGGCGCGGAGCTGCCCTTTGCCACCGTCGACATCGCGACCGGACGGGCGATCGGCGGCACCCGCTTCATGTCCATCGTGCCCGACCATCGCCGGCTCGAGATCGGGTGGACGTGGCTGGGCCTGGCCCACCAGCGGAGCGGCGCCAACCGGGAGGCGAAGCTCCTCCAGCTGACCCACGCCTTCGAGGTCCTCCACGCCAACCGGGTCGAGTTCAAGACCGACGCCCGGAACGACAAGTCGCGGGCTGCGCTCCTCGGCATCGGGGCAACCTTCGAGGGCCTCTTCCGGAGTCACATGATCATGCCGACGGGGCCCCTCCGGGCGTCAGCCTGGTACAGCGTCATTTCGACCGAGTGGCCAGAGGTGAAGGCCCGGCTCGAGTCCCTCCTCGGCTGGGGGTGACGTACCGTTCGACGCCGGCATCTGCGATGATCGGACCCGGCCGGCCCGTCAAGGTCGCCGCCACAGGACCGGAGGACCACCCGTGAGCGATCTCATCGTCAAGGTCTTGATCAACGCCGTCGGGGTCTTCGCCGCGATCAAGGTGGTGCCCCAGATCAGCTTCGCGTTCGGCAATGACTGGTGGAAGCTCCTGGCGGTGGCCCTGATCCTGGCCCTCGTGAACAGCTACATCAAGCCGATCCTGAAGATCCTGTCGTTCCCGAGCTCGGCCTGAACTTCACGATCGGCGGCTACCCGCCCCACTTCACGGCGGACTCCTTCATCGGGGCGCTCCTCGGGTCCATCGTGATCAGCATCGTCTCGACCGTCCTCGGGATGGTGAATGCCGGCCGGAGGGTCGTCTCCTAGCCTCGTGGACCGCCTGCCGGAGATCGCCGCGACCCTCCGGCTGGGCGCCCATCGCTTCGGCACGCCGCTCGGGGTCACCGACGTGGCAACCCTCGAGGGCGCGGCGGCGACGGTGGCGGCCGCCTTCCCGGAGCCCTGGCTGCGGGCCTACTCGGTCAAGGCCAACGACGTGACCGCGATCGTCGGTCGCCTCGGAACGCTGGGCTTCGGGGCCAACGTGGTCTCGCGGGGCGAGTGGGCGATCGCGCGGCGGGCGGGCATCCCGAACGCGCGGGTGACCGTCGAAGGCGTCGGCAAGACCGATGACGACCTTCGGGCCGTCATGCGCGCCGCGCGGGCCGGCGATCCCCCGCGCTGGCTCGCCATCGAGTCCGCGGACGAGGCACGAGCCCTCGCGGCGATCGCCGGTTCGAGCAGCGGCGGAGGCCGCCTCGACGTCCTCCTGCGCCTCAACCCGGCGGTCGTGCCCGAGACGACGCCGGGCCTCGCCGTCGGGGCAGCGGGGTCGAAGTTCGGCATGACCGCCGACGAGCTTTCGACGGCAGTCGCCATCGTCGCCGCCGGCCGCGGCCT
>JACQEH010000078.1 GCA_016200675.1 Chloroflexota bacterium
CCGGCCTCGAGGAGCGGAAGACCGGCCGAAGGGCGGGGCGCGCTGTGGACGGGCGGTCCGCGCGCCCGATGGAATCCCGGCCCTCGTCCACGGCCGGCCGGGCGGTGATCCGCCGGTGGCGGGGCGAGCTCAGACCCGGGAGCAGGGGTTGTCCACCATCACGGCGAGGGATGTCCACCAGGCGCCTTGGCCCGGGCCGCCGTCAGTCGGCGTAGATCATCTCGCGGACGGCCGAGATCTCGCGACGGAGCTCGTCGTTGGCGCCCGATTCGCGGGTGATCTTGTCGCAGGCGTGGAGGACCGTGGAGTGGTCCCGACCGCCGAGCTCCGCGCCGATCCGGAGGAGCGAGACGTCGGTCTCCTCGCGCATCAGGAACATCGCGATCTGGCGGGGCACCACGATCGCCTTGTCGCGCTTCTGGCCCTTGAGCTGCTCGAGAGCCACGCCGTAGTAGTCGGAGACCGCCTTGACGATGCGCTCGGGCGTGATCTGCCGCTTCTTGGGGTTGTAGAGGACGTTCGAGAGGACCGCCTGGGCCAGCTCGATCGAGATCGGCATGGCGCCCATCGAAGCGTAGGCCACGATCCGGTTGAGGGCGCCCTCGAGCTCCCGGATGTTGCTGACGACCTTGCGGGCGATGAATTCGATGACGTCGGAGGTGATCGGGACGGCGCCCTCCTCCGCCTTTGCCCGGAGGATCGCGATGCGGGTCTCGAGGTCCGGTGCCGTGAGGTCGGCGATGAGACCCCACTCGAAGCGGCTGCGGAGGCGCTCCTCCAGGGTCAGGATGGCCTTGGGCGGCCGGTCCGAGCTGAGGACGATCTGCTTGCCGTCCTCATGGATGGCGTTGAAGGTATGGAAGAACTCCTCCTGCGTCCGCTCCTTGTCGGCGATGAACTGGATGTCGTCGATGAGGAGGAGGTCGATGCGCCGGTAGCGCGCCCGGAACTCGTCGATCTTGCCCTGCTGGATCGAGGTGATGAACTCGTTGGTGAACTTCTCCGACGTGGCGTAGACGACGCGCTTGCGGGGGAACTTGGCCATCACCTGGTTGCCGATGGCATGCATCAGGTGGGTCTTGCCGAGGCCGACGCCGCCGTACAGGAAGAGCGGGTTGTAGGCGTGCCCGGGCCGCTCGGCGACGGACAGGCTGGCCGCGTGGGCGAGCCGGTTGGCCGACCCGACGATGAAGTTGGCGAACGTATAGCGGGCGTTGATGTTGGTCGCCCCGCCCTCGCCGCCGACCCTCGTCGCCTCGACGCGGACATGCTGGGTGCTCGGGGTGGCGAGTGGCCGCTCGGGGCTGACCGGCGCCGGCGCGGCGTCCTCGGCCGCCTCGCCGGCGAGCTCCGGGGGAGTCCCCACGACGAACTCGACCTGGACGCTGTAGCCCACGATCCGGGCGAGCGTCTGGGAGATCAGCGAGCGGTAGCGACTCTCCAGCCAGTCCTTGGCGAAGCCGTTCGGGACCGCGATCCGGAAGCGGTTGTCGTCGACATCCACGAGCGTGGTGTCGCGAAGCCAGGTCTCGAAGTTGGCGGGAGAGAGGGACACCTGGAGCTCGCCGAGCGCGGCGCGCCAGACCTGCTTCGCATCCATTCGTCGATGACGGCTCGCTTCAGGTGGCTTGCGATGGACTGGGCAACCGGAAGCACGTGCTGGGGGCGCGTGCGGGACCGCCCGTGGGTTCGGTGCTGGGCCGCCGGACGCCGGTCTCCGGCCGGCCCCGGCCCTGTCACCAGGTCCGCGAAACGGGCGGGCGGGGTGGCGAGGGTCCCGAAAGATAGCACCGCGCCCCGGGCCCCGCAAGGCGATTCCGCGATACTCCCTGGGGGTATCGCATCGCCGGTGCCTGCGAGGCGCGAGCGGAGGCGTCCTCCGGGCTCGATCCGGGTCCGCGGGGACGGGATCGCCGTGTTTGACACCCCTTCGGGGGCCGTCCTATCATCCCTCGGACGACGAACGCGCCAGCGCCGGTGGGCGCCGAGGCGCGTTTGTGTGCCTCTAGGGGTCATCGACCGACTAACACCCCGAGGCTTGATGGAGAGGATTCCGCGCAGCCCCGATGAAGCAGACCTACCAGCCCAAGAAGCGGCATCGCGCCAAGGAACACGGCTTTCGCGCCCGGATGAAGTCCACCGGCGGCCGCCGCGTCCTGGCAGCTCGCCGGGCCCGCGGTCGGAAGCGTCTGACGGTCTGACGGACGAGCGCGTCCGCTTCCGGTCGCGCCTCGTGATGCTCTCCCGCCCTCAGGACTTCGCGGCGCTCCAGGAGCGCGGGACCATGCGGTCCCATCCGCTGCTGGCGGCCCGGATCCTGCGGACCGACCTCGATGTGACGCGGTTCGGGATGGCAACCGGCCGGGTCCTCGGCTCGGCCGTCATCCGGAACCGGGTCCGGCGGCGAATCCGGGAGGTGCTTCGGGCGCTTGAGCAGGACATCCAGCCGGGCTGGGACGTGCTCCTCATCGCCCGGCCGGCGCTCGTCGGCACGGATCACGCGACATTGGCTATGACGCTCCGCCGGCAACTCGCCCGCGGCGGCGTCCTTGGAGGGAGCAACGCTTGAGGCGGATCGGGATCGGGTTGATCCACCTGTACCGATTCCTGTTCGCCTGGCTGCCGTCCTCCTGCCGCTACGAGCCGACCTGCTCCCGCTACACGGAGCAGGCGATCGAACGCTACGGCCTCCTCCGGGGGAGCTGGATGGGAGCTCGCCGAATCGCGAGCTGCCACCCCGGCAATCCCGGCGGCTACGACCCCGTCCGCTGAGCGAAGGAACGATCACGTGACCCTCCCCTCCCGGCTCAGGCAGCTGGGCCCGGCCCTGCTCTTCCTCCTCCTGCTCATGATCGTCGTGGCTGCGTGTGGTTCGGGCGCCCAGTCCAGCCTCGCGCCGGGCGCGACGCCATCGCCGACGCCGGTCGCGACCCTGCCGCAGGCAGCAATCGCGCTGCAACCGGCCAAACCCGACAACGTGCTGAACGTTCTTGCGTTCCTCTTCACCCCCATCTTCCAGGTCTTCTTCATCACCCTCGTCGTGCTGGAGAAGGTGACCGGAAACATCGCCATCGCCATCATCCTGATGACGATCCTCATCAAGGTCGTCCTGATTCCGGTCTTCCGCCGCCAACTCGTGTCGACCAAGCGGATGCAGATGATCGGGCCGGAGGTGAAGGAGCTCCAGCGGCGCTACAAGGGCGACCGGGTCAAGATCCAGCAGGCGACGGCCGCCCTCTACAAGGAGCGCGGCGTCTCCCCGGCGGGCTGCCTCCCGGCCTTCGGCCAGATGCTCCTCCTGATCCCCCTCTACTCGGTCTTCAGCCAGGGCCTCCAGAACTACAACCCGCAGGCGATGCTCGATGTCTTCGGGGTCAGGATCCTCGACCTGGGCTGCCAGGCGGCCCCCATCCTGGACGCCACCAAACAACACGTCCTCAACCCCTGCCTCAACCCCACGGCCTTCGGCGTGAACTGGGGTGTCCCCGAGGTCATCATCGGCACCGCCGGCTCGCTCTTCTCCGGCCTGAGCCTGCTGGCCGTCATCTCCTCGCTCGTCCAGTTCGTCGCCTCGCGGATGACGATGCCGGCCACGGCCCCCAACGCCTCGGATGACGCGAACGTCAAGACCCAGCGCCAGATGGCGATCTTCCTGCCCTTCATCTCGCTCATCTACGGCAGCATCCTGCCGGCCGGCCTGTTCCTCTACTGGATCGTCTCGACGGTCTTCTCGATCGTCCAGCAATACCTGATCATCGGCTGGGGCGGGATGTTCCCGATCTTCGGCTGGACCCCCGGCTTCGCCGTCGGGCATACACCGCGCTTCCCGGTCGCCGGAGTCTCGGCGCCGACAACCACGACGCGCGCGGCGGGAGCGCCCGCGCGAACCACCGAGCGGTCCTCCCTGGACCGGTCCGCATCTGCGGCGGCAACGGTCCGCCAGCGCGGCCGGCAGGGTCGACGAGGGAGACGACGCTGAAGATGAAAGCCCTGATGCCATGAGCGCCTACCGAGAGTTCACCGGCAAGAC
>JACQEH010000084.1 GCA_016200675.1 Chloroflexota bacterium
CGACCAGCCGGTCGAGGCCGGGCTGATGGCCCAGGTGACGCCGGCCGGCAGGGGGTCGTTCACGGTGACGCCCTTGGCGGTGCCGGTCCCGGCCACGTTGCTGTTGCTGACGGTCACGGTGAAGCCGATCGGGTCACCGGCGTTGACCGGGGTGGCGTCGGCGGTCTTGGTGATCGACAGGGCCGGCTTGACGACCGTCACGACCTCGTCGGCGCAGCCGCTCGAAGCGGCCGTGTTGTAGTTGTCACCCGCGTACGAAGCGACGACGTAGTACGTCCCCACTGCGTTCAAGGTGAACGACTTCGAGACGTGGACGTTCCCGGACACGTCGATCGGCTGGCTATCGGTCGCCATCGGCGTTCCGGTGCAGGTCGAGTTGGCGTAGACGCTGTAGGTAACGGTTCCGGTCGGCTGATGCGATGCGTTCTGCCCGGAGAACACCGCGGTGTCCGTAAACGTCACCGAGGAGCTGGTGCCGAGGTCCAGCGTGAGAGCGGACGTGCCGTTCGAGCTCTGGCCGCCGGTGAGGACGGTCGTCAGCTTCGGGTTGGCACAGTTCGAGAGGTCGACCGGGATCGGCGCGACCACGTCCTTGAGCTCGGGGGTCTGGCCCGTGGACGAGATCGAGCGAAGATTGAGGGCACCGAAGGAGTGGCACCCGAAGTTCGCCGCCGGCGCGGCAGCCGTGACGTCGATCGCCATCTCGGCGAATTGGTTGATCGGGACCGTCGAGCCAAGGTCGTCTGCCCAACCGGATGGATGGACGGCAGCGAACTCATTCGCCAGGCCGTAGAAGAGCGACGTCGGCACGGCCGTGGGAGCGCTCCACGAGCCGGTGTTCCAGGCACCGGTCCACTTCTGGACGGTGCCCTGGATGATCCACGAACCGCCACCCTGCTGGGTGCCCGTGAAGAGAAGGTCGCCGGTCGAACGGTTCGGGACGGAGACGCCATTGGCGTTGGTAAGGTTGTTCAGCTGGTTGAACTCCAGGTCGTACTGGACGGTGCCGGTGCTGGCCTTCCGTTCGATCCCGACGTAGGAGTAGAAGTCCCCGGTGCCGGCCGGGAAGCGGCGGTTCACGGCGTAGACATTGCCCATGTCGGACTTCTGCGGCGCCCCGGCACTCCCGTTCATCTGCCAGGTGGCGACCGAGTCGCCGTCTGAGACGCCGTTCGAGAGGACCGTCGCGTCACCATTCCCGAGCGGATCCTGGACGGTGGGCCCGTTGACGAGGCCGGCACCGTCGTTGCCGGCGTTCGACCAGTCAGCACCGTTCGGCGTCATCGAGTTGGCGGGGAAATCGCCATCGATCTCGAAGCCGCCGATGTTGGCGTTGTTGGCCGAGTTCGCGGCGAGGGCGGGCTTGGGGCCCGCGAGCGTTCCGTACTGCAACAGGATGGAAAGCACAAAAAGGAGCAGCCACGACAGGGTGATCCCCCGCCGAGTCCGCTCACTCAATGACCACGCAAATCCCCGAGACTTCACGGTAGTGATCCTTTCCCCCTGGCGAGTGGCGATGCGCAGCCCTCTTGCGATGCCTGGGGCGGACCTTTGTCGGTACGCCCCACTTACGGACTCCGCGTCGGCCATACGACCGACCACGGCTGGCGCGTCCCTATGAGCTGGGACGCTCCATGAGTGCAGGGGGAAACGTACCCCCCGCGGGACCCCCAACGGTACTGCCCCTAACCACACCTGACTAGCCCCAATTACCCAAGTCCCGTGGGAACCGGTGCCCGAATCCGGTGCCGACGCGCAACAGGGGCCCAGGACCTTGGTCAGGGCTCCCGGCGGCTACCATGGGCCTGAGTGCCACCCCCCACGAAGCCCGATCAGCCACCCACGGTCCGAGCGACGGCGCGCGGCGCGATCGAGCGCGCCTGGGCTGCGGCGGCCTCCACCGGCGCGCTCCCGGCCGGGCCCGATGCCGTGGACGTCGCGGTCGAGGTCGAGCGCCCGGCGAAGCCCGAGCACGGCGACCTCGCGACGAGCCTGCCGCTCAAGCTGGCCCGGCCGCTCCGGATGTCGCCAGCGGCGATCGCGGAGGCGCTCACGAGCGCGCTGGCGACCGAGATCGAGCCCGGACGAAGCACCCGCGGGCGCGACGTCGGGGCCGACGCGAATGCGGCACGAAGCCCATTCACCGAAGCCACCGTCGCCGGCCCCGGCTTCATCAACCTTCGCCTCGCCGATCACGTCCTCGAGAGCCTCCTCGGCGGCGTCCTTGCCAGCCCGGCCACGTGGGGCCGGGCGCCGGCCGGAAGCGGTCAGAAGGTCAACGTCGAGTTCGTCTCGGCCAACCCGACCGGGCCGCTGACCGTCGGCAACGCCCGGGGCGCCTTCGCGGGAGACCTCCTCTGCCGGGTCCTCGAAGCCGGCGGGCGGCGCGTCACCCGGGAGTACTACTTCAACGACTCCGGGACCCAGGTCCGGAACCTCGGCGCATCGGTCCTGGCGATCCTCGCCGATGCCCCGATCCCGGAGGACGGCTACAACGGCGACTACGTCGGCGACCTCGCGCGCGAGCTCCCGGACGATGCCGTGGCCGACGCGGAGGCCCGACACGAGGACCCCGCCTGGGCGGTCGGGCGCTGGGCGTCGGCGCGTGTCCGGGACGGGATCGAGGCCTCCCTGGCGACGCTCGGCGTCGCCTTCGACGTCTGGACGACCGAGGGCAGCCTCCACGCGGCGGGCTGGGTCGAGCGGGCGATCGAGCGCCTCCGCGCCGCCGGCCATCTCTACGAGCAGGACGGGGCGCTCTGGTTCAGCTCGACGACCTTCGGCGACGACAAGGACCGGGTCGTCCTGCGCTCCAACGGCGAGCCGACCTACTTCGCGTCCGATATCGGCTACGTCACCGAGAAGTTCAGCCGCGGCTTCGACCACCTCGTCTACATCTGGGGCGCCGACCATCACGGGACGGTCGCCCGGGTCCGGAACGCCGCCGAGGCGATGGGCTACGACAAGGCGGCCGTGGAGATGATCCTGACCGGCTGGGTCCGCTTCATCCGCGACGGCGTCGAGGTCTCGATGTCCAAGCGGGCGGGCACGTTCGTGACCCTCGACGAGCTCCTCGGCGAGATCGGCGTTGACGCCGCGCGCTGGTTCTTCGCCTCGCGCGGCGCGAACGTCAACATCGACTTCGACATCGAGCTGGCCAAGAAGCAGTCGAACGAGAACCCCGTCTACTACGTGCAGTACGCCCACGCCCGGATCGCCTCGATCCTGCGCAAGGCCGCCGAGTCGGGCCTCTCAGCTGCCGGCGATATGCGTGGCGCGGTGGCCGGCGATGCCGAGGGCACGCTGGCCCGGGTCGTGGTCCGCTATCCCGAGGTCGTCGAGGACGCGGCGGCCGCGAAGGAGACCCAGGCCGTCACGACCTATGCGACAGAGCTGGCGACCGCCTTCCATGCCTTCTATCGGGATGCCAAGGTCGTCGACCCCGCGGAACCGGCCCGCTCCGCGGGTCGCCTCGCGCTCGTCGAGGCCACCCGCATCACGCTGGCGAGCGCGCTCGCCCTCCTGGGGATCTCGGCGCCCGACGCGATGTAGGTCCGCCGGGCGTCACTGCGGACGCTCGGCTACGAGGCGCTCGACGCGGCCAGGCCGCGCAGGATGGCCTCGAGCGCGGCGCCCGCGGGCGCGGCTCCGGATCTGATCCCGACCACGACCCGGTTGCCGTTCTGGGCAATCGCGCCGTCGAGCCTCAGTCCTGCGAGCGCCGTCGTCGCGGCGGCATCGAAGCCATCGGCGTCGGCGGCGGTGTCCCAGGCGGAGGCATACACGAGGATCGACGACGTGCCGTCCGAACCCTTCACGAGCACCAGTCGATCCCCACCCCAGCCGTCGGCGGCAGCGCGGGCGACATCGCCGGCGACGCCGCCGCCCTTCAGCCAGACCCGGGCCTGGAGCTCGCCGAGGGTGTCGGTGGCGCTCACGGTCCAGCCGGCCCCGAACCGGGCGGCCAGATCGTTCGGCAGCGTGACAGCCACGGGCCCCTCGCCGGCGACGTACTTCTCGGGATGGAGGATCTGCGCGGTCGAAGCCGGCGGCTTCGCGAAGGCGGCATCGACGCCCGGATAGCCGGCGTTCCCAGCCGAGCGGAGGCTCGCGACGAACGACGCCCCGGCCTGGTACGGGAAGAGCGAGGTCTCGAGGAGAACCGGTGGCATGCTCGCCAGGATCGCCAGCATCGACGGATCGGATGCTTCGGCTGCCACCTGGCCAAGCTCGGTGGCAGTGAGGTTGGCGAGCATCCAGGCCGTCTGGACGCTGACCGCGTCACCCTCCACGAGGGACTGGATCGCCAGCGCGCGGTCGGAGTCGTCATGGAGCTTGTCCAGGCCCAGGCGGCTGAGGTCGAAGCGCTGGTCCTGGAGCTGGTGGGTGAACTCGTGGGCGTACGTGAGGCGCCCCGTCGGCCCGAGGCCGCCGTCCTGGGTCACGATGAACAGCTTCTTGGCGGTCGGGTCGTAGTAGCCGATGACCTGGCTGCCCTGGAGCTTCACGTACAGGTTCCGGAGCGACGCCGCCGCGGGCACGAGGCCGAGGGCCTTCTCGATCGCCTCGGTCCGGGCGATGTCGGCCGGCGGGTTGTCCTTGTCGAACTCGATGGCGAGGTTCTGCTGGAGCGTGGCCCGGTCGATGACCTGCGGCACGACATCGCCCGTCGGGGTCAGCCCGCGGATCGCCACAACCTGGGCCGCGATCGCTCGGTAGGTCGTCGCTGCGTCCTGCGATGGCCACGGCGTCGGCGTGGCCGGAACCGAGGAGGCCGTCGGCGCCGCAGTCGGTGAGGGTGCGGGAGGCGTGCTCGGCGCGGGCGCGCAGGCCGCCATCAGGACGGCAAGGATCAGGAGGCGGAGCATCGGCCGGCCGGTCATGCATGGCGATCGTACCGCCCCGTCGACGGAAGGCCGCCACGGGCTCGTCGCCGTCGCCCCGGCGGACCTCATTTCTCGCGAAACTGCCGCCGCGATATCCGTTTCTTAACCGTCTGCTGTCTCGGGTCTGAACTGTGGCGACCTACCGTTCACGTCGGACGAACCCTCGAGGTTCCATCCTCCCTCCCTCCGACCGGAGGCGCCGATTGGGCAGGCGTCTCCGGTCTTTCTCTTTGTCCGGGACCGCGCGCCGCAGCGGGTCGCGCGGGGGTGCCGGGCGCCGCGGAGCGAGCGCACTCAAACGTGCGTGAGCGAGGACCGCAGCAGGCAACGCACGCATCGCCGTCGGGCGCCGAGCCCTCAATCCGGCGCGAAGCGCCGTATGTCAGAATCGGGGGGATGGAGATCACCTGGTATGGGCGGACATGCATCCGCCTCCGCGGCCGCGACGCCGTCGTCGTCGCCGATGCCTACCCCGCGATCGTCGGTCCCACCGGCCGTGGCATCACGGCCGACATCGCGATCTACAGCCACCCTGACGACGCGCCGCTGCCCAAGTCGAAGGGCCGCCGATCCCGGGACGGCTCGACCGTCGTCCCTTCGAGCCTCGATGGCGCGTTCGTCCTCGACGGCCCGGGCGAGTACGAGGTCAAGGACGTCCTCCTGACCGGTGTCCGGACCTACCGGGACGACAAGCGCGGCGCCGAGCGCGGCCGCCAGACCGCGTTCGTGGTGGAACTTGACGGCCTCCACACCATCCACCTCGGCGACGTCGGCCATCTCCTGACCGAGGAGAAGCTCGGCGACATCGGCAGCGTGGACATCGCGTGCGTCCCGATCGGCGGGGCGCTGACGGCCACGAAGGCAGCCGAGCTGATCGCCCAGCTCGATCCGAAGATCGTCGTGGCCATGCCCGTCTGCGAGGACGAGGCCGACTGCGCGGACGCCATCACCAAGTTCTTCCACGAGATGGGCGGCACGCCGGCGCCCCAGCCGAAGCTCGCGGTCTCGATCTCGACGCTCCCCCAGGAGGTCACCGCCGTCGTCCTGGAGTCGCGCGGCAAGGTCTGAGCCGGCGCGCCGCGGCAGCCAGGCGAACGGACGCGCTGATCAGGATCGCTGTCGACGAGCGCGGCCGTGACGAAGGTCGCTCGGTCCTGGGGCGTGGCGGAGCGAGGAAGGTCAGTCATCGATCAGCCGGGCCGATCGGGCCGCGGCGGCGGATCCCGTCGACCGGGCCCGGCGTCAGCCCACCCCCGCGGCCCCGGCGTCAGCCCGGGTCAGCGGGCCCGGCGTCAGCGGGCCCGGCGTCAGGCCGGCGTCCGCTCGACCACGATGCGACCGCGCTTGACGACGGTCCGGACGAGATCCGCGGCCGGCCAGTAGGGAAGCTGGCGGTGCGTCGGCACCCGCCAGATGACGAGGTCGGCGGCCTTGCCGGCCTCGATCGAGCCCGTCTCGTCTGCCAGGCCAAGGGCCTGCGCAGCATTGATCGTCACCGCGGCAAGGGCCTCGGAGGGCGTCATCTTGAGCTCGAGGCAGGCCACCGTCATGACGTGCAGGAGGCTGGGCGTGGGTGAGGTGCCGGGGTTGAAGTCCGTGGCCAGGGCGACCGGAACGCCGCGCCCGATAAGCGTCCGGGCAGGGGCGAACTCGTCGTGCATCAGGAACCACGTCGTCGCCGGCAGGAGCGTGGCCACCACCGGCTGCTCGGTCGCCGCGGCCTCGGCCAGGGCATCGATGCCGGCCGCGGACGGCGTCGCGAGGTGGTCGGCCGAGAGCGCCCCGATCTCCGCGGCCAGCTCCGCCCCGCCGCTCGGTGCGATCTCGTCGGCGTGCAGCCGGGGCTGCATTCCGTAGCGGCGCGCGGCTTCCAGGATCCGCCGCGACTGGTCGGCGGTGAAGACGCCGCGCTCGCAGAAGACGTCGGCGAAGCGCGCCCGACCCTGGGCCGCGACGCCGGGGAGCTGCTCGTCGAGGCAATGGCGCACGTAGGCCTCCGTGCCGTCGGGCCGGCTCCGGTACTCCGGCGGGACGGCGTGCGCGCCCAGCCAGGTGGGGAGCACATCCACGGGCCCGGCCGCCCCGAGGCGGAAGGCAACGTCGAGGAGGCGCAGCTCCGTGGCGAGGTCCAGGCCGTAGCCGGACTTCGCCTCGATGGTGGTCGTGCCGTGATTGAGCATCTCGGCCAGCCAGCGGCGGCCGTGCTCCTCGAGCGCCTCGACGCTCGCGGCACGCGTCGCGGCGACCGTGGAGAGGATGCCGCCACCCTCGGCCAGGATCTCGAGGTAGCCGGCACCTCGCTGGCGGAGGACCAGCTCACGCTCGCGGGAGCCGGCGAAGAGCAGGTGCGTGTGGGGATCGATGAGCCCCGGCGTGACCGTCCCGCCAGCGGCGTCAAGCCGGGCGAAGCGGGAGAGCGGGTACCCGCCGGCTTCGAGGGCCCGGATCAGCTCGGCTCGCGGGCCCGCCGCAAGGATCTGGCCCTCCCAGCAGGCGACGACCGGCCCACGATCGCCGGTGGGTTCGCTACCGGGTGCGTCCAGGATTGCCGGCTCGTCCTGGGCCGGGCCGCGGCGCAGGCCGCCGGCCATGGTCACGACCTCCGCGGCGCCCTCGACGAGGAGGCCCGGCAACCCCTCTGCCGCCCGGCCGCCCTGGATGACCCGAAGGCCGGTCATGACCTCACCGGGCGCCCGGCGCCGTGGGCCCGCCCTGGGATCCGCCCTCGGCGCGGGCCGCGCCGCCACCGCCGGCCGCTGCCCGGGCCGCCGCGAGGCGCAGCTCGAGGGCCATCGTCGGATCGGGGTCGCGGAGCTGGAGGAACCGGGCGGCGTCGCCGAACCGCCGCTCCACGGTGGCGTCCGGGTCGGCCCCCGCATGGCCCGCGACATCGAGGAAGGCGGCCAGCGGGGCCAGGCCGATGAGCTCGGATTCTCGCAGCCCGACGTCGTCCTCGGCCGCGATGGCGCGGACCTCCTCCCAGACCCGCCACATCGGCGTGGTCGCGAAGTCGAGGAGGTTCATGGAGACCTGCGCACAGCCCAGCTCCTCGATCATGAAGCCGTTGGCCTGGACGGCCGGCAGGCCGCCGCCCGATTCGCGGACGCGTCGGGCAATGCGCTTGGCGAGCTCGACGTCGGCCGACTCGAGGTTGATGTTCCAGGCGATGAGGAAGGGCCGGGCCCCCACCGCGACGGCCCCGGCCCGCGGATGTATCCGCGCCGGGCCGAAGTCCGGGCCGCGCCCGTTCTGGCCGATCTCGTCGCGAAGTCCCTCGTAGCCGCCGCGCCGGACGTCGGCGAGC
>JACQEH010000082.1 GCA_016200675.1 Chloroflexota bacterium
AGAGGTAGCCGGCCATCGAGACGTCGGGCGCCAGGAGGAGGAGCGCGAAGAGCCACCACGGACCCCCGAGCGCGACCCAGGCCGCGGTCCCGCCGACGAGCGCCGTGGCTCCCTCGGCCCGGAGCCAGCGCCGGACCCAGGGCGTGGTCGCCTCGCGATCGAGGGCGGGCACGACCTCAGGCACGCGAGGCCGTCAGCGCCGTGGTGTGGACGTGGGCCCCGGCGCCGCGCGCCCGGCCACTGCCGGGCGTCCGGCGATCCGGGCCGACCTCGACCTCGACGGCCATCGCCTCCAGCAGCCGACGGGAGGCGGCGGCGACCTCCTCGATCGCCGAATCGAAGGCCTCCGCGTTGCGCGCCGAGGGCGCCCGATAGCCGCTGACCTTTCGGACGAACTGACGGGCTGCCGCCTCGATCTCACCGGTCGTGGTCGCCGTCTCGGACCGACGGAGGGTCTTGATGCTCCTGCACATGGCGGGAGCGTAGCGTGTCGGGTACGCTCACGCGCCAGCGACGGCGTTGCAGAGGAGGGTGCGTGGATCCGGAGGTGGCCCTGCGAGCTGCGGCCGCGATCCTCGGGGCGCTTGTTGCCGCGCGGGCCCTCTACTCCGCGATCCGGACGATCATCCTCCCCCGGAGCTCCAACGACTGGGTCACCCGGGTGGCCTTCATCGCGGTCCGGGCGGTCCTCGATCTCATCGCCCCACCGAAGCGACCGTACGCCTGGCGCGATCGCGTCTTCGCCTACTTCGGCCCGGTCGGGCTGCTCGCGGCGGCGCTGACGTGGATCCTGCTGGTCTTCGCGGGCTTCACACTCCTCTTCTGGGGCACGGGCACGACCACATTGGGCCAAGCGGCCCGCGAGAGCGGCTCCGCCCTGCTGACGCTGGGCTTCTACTCCCCGCCCGGCGGCATCCAGACCGCGCTGACGTTCATCGAGGCCGTCCTGGGGCTCGGGCTCGCCGCTCTCCTCGTCACCTACCTGCCCACGATCCACGGCGCCTTCTCGCGGCGCGAGGTCGCGGTCAACCTCCTGGAGGTCCGGGCGGACAGCCCCGCGTCGGCCGTCGCGATGCTCGAGCGCTACCAGCGCCTGGGTCGATGGGACGCCCTGCACCTCGAGTGGGAGCGATGGGAGGTCTGGTTCGCCGAGCTCGAGGAGAGCCACACCTCCATCGCCGCGCTGGCCTTCTATCGCTCGACACGGGCGACCAACTCGTGGATCACCGCCGCCGGAGCCGTGATGGACGCCGCCGCGCTGAGCCGATCCCTGCTCGACATCCCGAGGGACGTGCAGGCCGACCTTGCCATCCGGGCCGGCTTCGTGGCCCTTCGCTCGATCGCCGATTTCTTCGGCATCGCCTACGACCCGCACCCGGCCCAGGGCGACCCGACGAGCGTGACCCGCGAGAAGTTCGACCTCGCCGCCTTCGAGCTCGAGGCCGCCGGCCTGCCCCTGAAGGAGGATCGCGATCAGGCCTTCCGGGACTTCAACGGCTGGCGCGTCAACTACGACCGGACGCTGCTCGCGATCTCGCGGCTGATCGTGGCTCCGGTTGCCCACTGGAATGGCACCTCCGAGCGCGAGTCCCTGGGCCGAGTCCAGCTCAACCAGCGGCGGCGCACCGCCTGATCGGACGGATCGAGGTCCCCGCGATTCCGAGGTCTCCGCGACCCGCCAGGCGCCTCACCGATTCGGAATGCGACACCGACGTACCATCGGCTCGTGGACCGCTGGAAGACCATCGTCGAGCCGTTCCGGATCCATTCCGTCGAGCCGGTCCGGATGACGTCCGTCGGGGAGCGCCAGCGGGCCCTGGAGCTGGCCGGCTACAACCTCTTCAACCTCCACGCCGACGACGTCCTCATCGACCTGCTCACGGACTCCGGCACCGGCGCGATGTCCCGCGACCAGTGGGCGGCCATCCAGCACGGCGACGAGTCGTACGCCGGCTCGCCGTCGTGGTTCGCCTTCCTCGCGAGCGTCCAGGCGCTCTTCCCCTTCCGGCACGTGATCCCCACCCACCAGGGCCGGGCCGCCGAGAAGATCCTCTTCTCGGTCATCGGCGGACCCGGGAAGCTGATCCCGAACAACACCCACTTCGACACGACGCGGGCCAACGTCGAGGCCAGCGGCGCGGAGGCGGTGGACCTCGTGATTCCCGAGGGCCGCGACCCGGCGGCCATCCACCCCTTCAAGGGCAACATGGACGTGGTGGCCCTGGACGACTTCCTGACCACGCATCCGGGTGCGGTCCCGGTGGTCTTCGTGACCATCACCAACAACTCCGGCGGCGGCCAGCCCGTCTCCCTCGAGAACCTCCGCACCGTGCGGGCGATCTGCGACCGCCACGGCGTGCCGCTCTTCCTGGACGGCTGCCGCTTCGCCGAGAACGCCTGGTTCATCAAGCTTCGCGAGCCCGGCCAGGCCGGCCGGTCCATCCCGGACATCGTCCGCGAGATCGCCTCGCTCGCCGACGGCATGACGATGTCGGCGACGAAGGACGGCCTGGCCAACATCGGCGGCTGGCTGGCCATGAACGACGACCGCCTCGCCGAGCAGTGCCGCAACCTCCTGATCCTGACCGAGGGCTTCGTGACCTACGGGGGCCTCGCCGGCCGCGACCTCGAGGCCATCGCCCAGGGCCTCCGCGAGGTGGTGGACGAGGACTACCTGCGCTACCGGATCCGCTCCACGGCCTACCTCGGCGACGCCCTCGACGCGTCGGGGGTGCCGATGGTCAAGCCCTTCGGCGGCCACGCCATCTACCTAGACGCGCGGGCCCTCCTGCCGCACGTCCCGCCCCGCCCCGATGGACCTCGTGCGCCTCGCGATTCCGCGCCGGACCTACACCCAGAGCCACATCGACTACGTCATCGAGGTGGTCCGCCATGTGGCCTCGCGCGCGGCGGACCTGCGCGGGATGCGGATCACCCACGCGCCGGCGGCGCTGCGCCACTTCACGGCAAGGTTCGAACCGCTCGCCTGACGCGCCGGGGGCGATGATTGCGGGGTGCCACGCCGTCGGATCGAGCTCCGGGATCCCGTGGATCTTCGGGTCGTCCTCGGACCGCACGTCCGCGGCCGCGGCGATCCGACCGGGCGGCTGTCCGCCCGATCCGCGAGCCGGGCAACCAGGACGCCCGACGGCCCCGCGACGCTCCTCGTCGAGCTCCGGGGATCAAGCGCCGAGGCGGAGGCCTGGGGCCCGGGCGCGGACCGCGTGCTCGACGGGCTGCCGGCGCTCCTCGGCCTCCTCGACGACCCGGCGGGATTCGACCCGTCACTCCACCCGTTGATCGCCGATCTCGCGCGGCGACGGCCGACCCTCCGGATCGGCTGGACCGGGGCCGTGTTCGAGGCCCTCTTCCCGGCCGTCCCGGAGCAGAAGGTCACGGGCATGGAGGCGAGCGGCGCGATTCGCGGGCTCGTCCGCGACCTTGGGGAGCCGGCCCCCGGACCAATGGCGGCGGCCCAGGGCCTCCGCCTCCAGCCCGCACCTGAGCTCCTGGCCACGCTCCCCTACTACGCCTTCCATCCCTACGGGCTCGAGCAGCGGCGCGCCGAGACCCTTCGTCGGGCAGCGGCCGCTGCAGCGAAGCTGGAGCACCTCGCGGACCTGCCCGGCAGCCGCGCCGTCGTCGGCGCGGCTGCGTCGGCTGCCCTGCGCACGATCCCGGGGGTCGGCCCCTGGACCGCGGCCGAGGTGACGTTCCGGGCCCTCGGGGATCCCGATGCCGTGAGCGTCGGCGACTTCCACCTCAAGAACCTCGTCGCCTTCGCCCTGGCCGGCGCGCCCCGGGGCACCGACGAGGGGATGGTCGCCCTCCTCGAGCCGTGGCGCGGCCACCGCGCGCGCGTCATCCGCCTCCTGGAGCTCAGCGGGCTGTCGGCCCCGCGCTATGGTCCTCGCTTCGCGCCGATCGACCGCCGGACGATGTGACGGCCCCGCAACGCGGTCAGGCGGAGGTGCCGAGCGCCCGTCCCATGGCCGCGAGATGGAGCGGCGTCGAGCCGCAGCAGGCGCCGATGATCGATGCCCCGGCCTCCCGAATGTCGATGGCGTAGGCGGCCATGGCCTCGGGTGCCGCCCGGTAGACGGCCTTCATGTCGACGAGCTCGGGCATCCCGGCATTGGACTTGCCGACCAGGACGACATCGGGTTCGACGGCGCGCATCTTCGCGACCACCGGAATGAGCTCGTCGGGCCCGTTGCCGCAGTTGCCGCCGATGGCGTCGGCGCCCCATGCGGCCAGGGCGTGGACGGCGCGCTCGGGCGTGACGCCCATCATCGTGTGGCCGCGCGTGTCGAAGGTCATCGTCGTGATGAGGGGGATCGAGGGGGCGACCTGGCGGACGCCGCTGACCGCCGCGTGGATCTCCTCGAGATCCGACATCGTCTCGATCCAGATCAGGTCCACGCCGCCAGCCACGAGCGCGGCGGCCTGCTCCGCAAAGACGTCCACCGCCTCGCCGAAGTCGAGGGTCCCGATCGGCATCATGATCGAGCCGGACGGCCCGATGTCGCCCGCCACGAGCGCGCCGCCACCGGCCGCGTCGACCTCGGCCCGCAGGATCAGGGCGGCCATCTGGTTCAGCTCGGCGACGCGGGACTCGTTGCCGTGGAGGCTGAGGCGAAGGCGATTGCCGCCGAAGGTGTTGGTCAGGAGGACCCGCGAGCCGGCATCGAGATAACCGCGGTGGATCCGCCGGATGACGTCCGGCTGGGTGAGGTTCCAGATCTCGGGCGGATCGCCGAACTGGAGGCCGGACGCGAAGAGCATCGTGCCCATGGCGCCGTCGGCGAGGGTCGTCGCGCCGGCGTGCACGGCCGCCTCCCAGCGAGCGCGCTGGACGACCGGCGGAACCGGTCCCGGCGCACTTCCCTGGGCGATGCCATCGTCCGTCACCTGGAGCCTCCCCTGCTGTCCCGCACAGGGTATCGCAGGACCTCGCCGGACTCCGTCGGGCCCGCGGATCCCATCGTCAGGCTGCTTCCTCTTCGTTGCCGTCCCGGCCACGCCCGTCGTCGCCACGCACGGCGCCCGTGCCGTGGACGTCGGACCAGGCCCGGACGGCGTCGGCGAGGGCGATCGAGTCGGGGCGCACGGCGAGGCGGTCGTCGAGGCCGCGCATCCCGCTGCCGAGCTCGGCGATGCGGCCGCGGTAGGCGGGCTTGTCGCCGTTCGTCCGCCCGGTCGGCGGGTAGACGTCGAAGTAGCCCTCGGTGCTGACGACGACCGTCGCGGTCGGCGAGGTGAAGGAGGTTCGAGACATCGCGGGAATCCGATCCGTCGCGCGCTGCGGACCGGCAAATGAAAGCCCGGCGATGGCGACTGTGCCCCCACCATCGGGCCGCGGAGCGGATCCGTCAAACGCCGCCCGGCCCGCGACCGCGCCGACGAGGGTAGCCTGACGCCGATGGGCAGGGCCACAGACCGATCGCCGCGCCGCTTCCAGGGACCCGCGATGGTGGCCATCATCCTGGCCCTGGCTGCGTGTGCTGGGCCGTCCGGGCCCTCGGGATCGGTGGCGGCCACCTCCGACGCGGCCGCGACCGGGCCGGCGGTGAGCCGCTCCGCCGAACCGCCACCGACGAGCCCACCGCCGTCGGCCGTGCCCACGGCCGTTCCGGCGATCCTCGTCGGCGCCGGCGACATCGCCTCCTGCAGCTCGTCCGGCGACGAGGCGACTGCCGCGCTCCTCGCCGGCCTCGCGGGCACCGACGGGACGGTCTTCACCGCGGGCGACAACGTGTACGACAATGGCACCGCCCGCGAGTTCCACGATTGCTACGCCCCGACGTGGGGCAGCGAGCTGGCGAGGACGCTGCCCGCGCCCGGCAACCACGACTACAACACCGCCCACGCGGCGGGCTACTTCGCCTACTTTGGGGGCACGGCCGGTGATCCCGGCGAGGGCTGGTACGCCCGCGACGTGGGCGCCTGGCGGATCTACGTCCTGAACAGCAACTGCTGGGCGGTCGGCGGCTGCGGAGCAGGATCGGCGCAGGAGCAATGGCTTCGTGCGGACCTTGCCGCCAACCCGCGCGCCTGCGTCCTGGCCATCTGGCATCAGCCGCGCTTCAGCTCCGGCGAGCACGGCAGCAGCACCGCGACCAGCGCCCTCTGGCAGGCCCTCGCGGACGCCGGGGCCGAGATCGTGGTGAACGGCCACGACCACGATTACGAGCGCTTCGCCCCGCAGACCGTCGACGGCGCCGCCGACCCGAAGGGGCTCGTGGAATTCGTCGTCGGGACCGGTGGACGCAGCCACTATGCGTTCCGGACCACCGCCGCCAACAGCGTCATCAGGAACGGCGACACCTATGGCGTCATCGACTTCACGCTGTACCCTGCCTCGTGGTCGTTCTCGTTCGTGCCGGTCGAGGGCGGCACCTTCACCGATGCTGGCTCGGGCACGTGCCATTGACCATCCACCGGAGATCAGCCATGCCCCGACAGATGCCCAGCTTCACCAAGTCGTCGCCGGAGCTGGTCGCCCGCTTCAGCGCGGTGATGGATCGCCACGCCGCCCCGGATATCGTCCGCAAGCAGATGTTCGGCTACCCCGGGGCGTGGATCGGCGGCCACATGCTGACCGGCCTGTTCGGCGAGGAATGGTGGGTCCGCGTGCCGGATCGTGACCGCGAAGCGCTGCTCTCGATGCCTGGCGCCCATCCGCTCGAGGTGATGCCCGGCAAGGCGATGGGCAGCTCGGTATCGCTGCCGGCCGACGTGGTCGCCCGCGACGAGGACCTCGACCGCTGGCTGGGCCTGGCCATCGCCCACGCCCGATCGCTGCCGCCGAAGAAGTAGGGGCCGCGACCCGTCGAACCCGGCCCTTCGCGCCACGCCCCTCAAGCGTCAGCTGGCGGCCGGCCTCGTCATGGCCACCGGGTCGATGGCGGCGTCGAACTCGGCGGCGGTGAGGTAGCCGAGCGCGAGCGCCGCCGCCCGCAGGGTGGTCCCCTCGTGGTGGGCCTTCTTGGCGATCTCCGCCGCCCGGTCGTAGCCGATCGATGGCGCCAGCGCCGTGACCAGCATCAGCGAGCTGTCGAGATGCTCGCGGATCCTGACGGTGTCGGCCTCGAGGCCCTCGACGCAGAACTCCCGGAAGGACCGGCAGGCATCGGTCAGGAGCTCGATCCCGTGGAGCAGGTCGTGGGCGATGACGGGCTTGAAGACGTTGAGCTCGAAGTTGCCCTGCGACCCGGCGATGGTGATGGCGGCGTCGTAGCCGAAGACCTGGACGCAGACCATGGTCAGCGCCTCGGCCTGGGTGGGGTTCACCTTGCCCGGCATGATCGAGGAGCCGGGCTCGTTCTCCGGCAGCCGGAGCTCCCCGAGGCCGGCCCGCGGGCCCGAGCCCAGCCAGCGGATGTCGTTGGCGATCTTCATCAGGCTCGTGGCGAGGGTCCTGACCGCGCCGGAGGCGAAGACCGTGGCCTCCTGGCCCGCCAGGGCCTGGAACTTGTTCGGCGCCGTCACGAACGGCAGGCCAGTCAGGTCCGCGATCCGCCGGGCGACCCGCTCCGCGAACTCCGGGTGGGCGTTCAGGCCGGTCCCGACGGCCGTGCCGCCCAGGGCGATCTCGTACAACCCCGGCAGCGCCGCCTCCAGCCGGCCGATCCCCCCGTCAAGCTGGGCGACGTAGCCGCTGAATTCCTGGCCGAGCGTCAGCGGCACCGCATCCTGGAGATGCGTCCGGCCGATCTTGACGATCGCCTCGAAGTCGCGGCGCTTGCCATCGAGGGCGCCGCGGAGGGCCCGCACGCTCGGGATGAGGCCCTCCACGAGGGCCATCGCGACGGCCATGTGGAGCGCGGTCGGGAACGTGTCGTTGCTCGACTGGCTGCGATTGACGTCGTCGTTCGGATGGATCGGCTTTTTGCCGCCCCGCGTGCCGGTCGCGATTTCGTTGGCCCGCCCGGCGATGACCTCGTTGACGTTCATGTTCGACTGGGTGCCCGAGCCCGTCTGCCAGACACGGAGCGGGAACTCGGCGGCGAGGGCGCCGGCGGCGACCTCGTCGGCCGCCCGGACGATGAGCTCGCGCTTCTCGGCGGGGAGGAGCCCGAGCTCGCCGTTCACCTCGGCGGCGGCACGCTTCAGGATTCCGAAGGCCCGGACGATCCCAGCCGGCATCGTGTCGTGGCTGATCGCGAAGTGGTGAAGGCTGCGCTGGGTCTGGGCGCCCCAGTAGTGCTCGGCAGGGACGTCGATGGCGCCCATCGAGTCCGATTCGTTCCGGGTGGCGCCGGTCGCGGCGGGGTGGTCGTCGCTCACGCTGGGAGTATGGCGCGGTCGGATTGCTCCTGTTCGCTGCGCGTCGGCTGGGACGGATCGGCGTTCGGCCGACCGCGGCGTTCGGTCGCGGGTGGTGGGCATGACCGAAATCTGGGTCTTGACATTGGAGCGACTCCAAGGTCTAGCGTGCTGCGCATGGCCACGACTCCGGAACGCGGATACCTCATCATCGCGGATCTCACGGGCTACACCGCGTACCTCTCGCGAGGCGAGATCGAGCACGCCCCGGCGATCGCCGGCGACCTCCTCGAGACCATCGTCGGGCGGCTCGAGCCGCCGTTCCGGCTGGCGAAGCTCGAGGGCGACGCGGCCTTCCTGTTCGTCGAGGACGGGCGCGCGGAGGGCTCGCTGCTCCTCGATGCGGTCGAGGCGGCATATCTCGCCTTCCGCCGTCGGCTCCGAAGCATCGAGCAGGCGTCCGCCTGCGATTGCACGGCCTGCAGCCAGGCGCCCCGACTCGACCTGAAGTTCTTCCTCCACCACGGTGAGTACGTTCGGACCAGGATCGCGGGGCGGGACGAGCTCGCCGGGCCATCGATCATCCTCGTCCACCGCCTGCTGAAGGGTGCGACCGCGACCGCGGCGCGCGGCGCCGATGGGCGGGCCTGGGGATTCGCGGTGCTCACCGCCGACGCCGTGAGGGCGATGGGCCTGGCCAGCGCGGGATTGGGCGCCACGGAATCGGCCGAGGAGATCGAGCACCTCGGGACGGTTCGCACGCACGTCCTCGACCTGGAGCGACGTTGGCAGCTGGAGACCAAGCGCCATCGCGTCGAGATCGACGATGGCCGCGCCCTTGTCGATCTCCGCACGGTCGTGTCCGCCGAGCCGTCGACGGTCTGGGCCTACCTCACGTCCCCAGGGCTTCGGCCGACGTGGGAGGGTCCGATCCTCATTTCCGAGGCGGTCGAGGACGCGCGCCGTGGCGTGGGGACCCGAGCGCGCTGCGTCACTGGCCGACTTGCCACGCTCGAGGAGATCGTCGACTGGCAGCCCTTCGAGCACGTCGCATACCGGCTGGCCGTCCCGGGCCTCGGGGCCGCAGACGCGTCCTACGACCTCACGCCGGAATCCGGCGGAACGGTCGTTCGCGCCCGCTGGGCGGTCGCCGGCCCGGAAGCCATCGACGCCGTCGTCGTCGCGCGGCTTCGCCGGGACAAGGCGGACGCGCTCCAGCGCCTCACAGCGGTCTTCGCACTCACGAAGACGCCGAGATCCGTGGCCGGCCGGCCGCTCACGAGGGAGGGAATCGCATGATCAGGTATTCGTCCGACATCACCATCGCCAGGCCCCAGAAGGTCGTCTTCGACGCCCTC
>JACQEH010000083.1 GCA_016200675.1 Chloroflexota bacterium
GAGCCTGATATACCGCCTCGTGGGGTCGATGATGGCATCGACCTCCACGGGGAGACCGGCACGCGCCTATCCGGCAGATGACCGTTGAACCTAGTGTCCGGCCCCCGACCTTCGGCCGTGAACGGTGATCGGGATCCTGCGGCTTGGACCGGTGATTGGACCCATCAGGTGACGTCGGCCTGAGTGTGCGGGACCCCTCGAGGTCCGCCGAAGGAGGCTGGCCGATGACGACGATCGGGATCGATATCGGAGGACGGACGCACGTCGTTGCCCGCTGTCGGGACGGCCAGGCCCGGGCCGACCACGAGATCCTGCGGGTCAGCGAGGACCGGGCCGGGTTCACGATCCTCGACGCCTGGCTCGATCGGCAGCCGGAGCCCGTGACCCTGGTCACGATGGAGTCCTCGGGCCACTACTGGATGCCGCTCGCCTCGCACCTTCGGCGGCGTGTTGTCCCGGTCGCCGTCGTCAACCCGCTCGCGGCGAAGTACTTTGCGAGGAGCCGCCTGGGCCGCACGAAGTCCGACCCGGCCGATGCCCGGAGCCTCGCCGAGATGGCCATGCGCGACACACCCGACGCCCGCGACCCGCTCGCCGGCGCCGAGCTGCGCCAGGCGGCCCGCTTCGCGATGACCCTGGTGGAAGAGCAGGCCAAGGTCTGCCAGCGCCTGATCCGCCTGGTCGAGCTCGGCTTCCCGGAGCTCAGTGAGCTGTTCGAGGACCCGACCTGCCGGACGGCGCGGGAGGTGCTGCGCGTCGCGCCGACCGCCCGCGCGGCGACCCGCAGGCGGACATCGACCCTGGCCAACGCCAACGGCAGTCCCGGGCACCGCCGCCTCGGGACGGCGAGGGCCGAGCGCCTCCAGGCCGCCGCGGCCGACTCGATCGCGGTCCCCGAGCTCGATGCCGAGGTCGCCTTCGAGGTCCGCCTCCTGCTCGACCAGTACGACCTGCTCGAGCGCCAGATCACCGACGCCGACCACCGGGTCGCAGGGCTCCTCGACGGCGAGCTGGCCCGCCGCATCCAGACCATCCCGGGCGTCGGGCCCTCGATCGCGGCAACCCTCATCAGCGAGATCGGCGACATCGGCCGCTTCACCGACTTCGACGGGCTCCTTGCGTACGCCGGGGTCCACCCTGCCGAGCGGAGCTCGGGCAAGAAGGGATCGAATCCCGAGACCTCCTGGCACATGAGCAAGGCGGGCAATGCCCACCTCCGGGCCGCCGCCTACCGGATGGCCCTGGTCGGGATCCAGCACAACCCGGTCATCGCCGCCCACTACGCCCGCAAGCGCGCCGCCGGCAAGTCGAAGATGAACGCCCTCGGCCACTGCATGCGCAAGGCCCTCAGCATCGTCTGGGGCGTATGGCGAAACGGTCAGGACTTCGACCCCGACTGGGCGGTCGAAGATTGACAAGACCCTATGGGATCTAGGTCACACGCCTCGCACGAGTCGCTTCTGGCATCGGTATAGCCCCACGATCGCCGACTACGATGTCGCCATCGCGGAAGATCCGTGCACTGGCCCCAGAAAGCTGAGTACTTGAATGCATGAATCGAGCCCCGCTGAGGCGCATCGTGGACCAGCTCTGGTCGCCGATGGACTGACCAAGCGATACGACCGCGGGACGTTGGCCCTTTCCGATGTGACGATGGAAATTGGTTGGGGTCGTATCACGGCCCTCGTCGGGCCGAACGCAGCCGGAAAGTCGACTCTCATCAAGACGTGGGTCGGTTTCGAGCGGCCGACTCAGGGTCGGGTCCTGGTAGGCGGCATCGATCCTTGGCGTAATCGCGCCGAGGCAGTCGCACTCATCGCGTACCTCCCCCAAGTGCCTGCCCTCTATCCGGAACTAAGCGCCGCCGATCACGTGGACCTGGCTCATCACTACCGGTCGAGCCTCGATCGGGCCGGGGCCTTGGCTCGCCTGACGAATCTGGCGGTACCACTGGATCGGCCCGCGAAAGCGCTGTCTGGCGGGCAAATGGCGCAGCTCGGGCTGGCAATTGCCCTGGCAACGCATGCGCCGATTCTGCTACTCGACGAACCAATGGCCAGCTTGGACCCTCTGGCGCGCCGTGAGTTCATTGATGCATTGCGGGAAGGGGTGCGGGAGGCCAGCGTATCCGCGGTGCTGTCGTCGCACGTCGTCAGTGATATCGAACAAGCGGCCGACTGGTTGGTGGTCCTCGGCGTGGGCCGCAAGCTCCTGGACATGTCCATCAACGAGGCTACATCGCAACATCGCGTCACTGAGTCCCATGAGCCGACCGGCGGCGGTGGCGAGGTAATCGCCCGGCTGCCAGGCCAAGTCGGATCCTTGGTGCGAGCCGAGCCTGGCTCGAGCTCCGGCCGGCACGCCTCGCTGGAGGATGTTGTCATCGGCTATCTCTCCATGGACCGCGTTAGCCGTCCGCGAGAACGGATTCCAATGTCGGTGGCGGAATGAGAGCCATCGTCCGCTTGACGTGGGCGACGGGTGGCTTCGAGTTGAAGTTTCTGCTCGCCGGGTCCCTGCTGCTAGCGACAGCTTCGTTGGCGATTGCGTTTCTGCTCAACGCCAATGCGCCCGGCCCAACGTGCATCGCGAACAGAACGACGCCTAGCTGTGACACCGCATTCTTCTACCAGGTCGGTAGTCTCGGAAGCCAGCTGATCATCGCGATGGGTGTCCTGCCGATCGCCATCGGAAGCGTGCTGGGCAGTCAGCTCTTCTCCCGCGAGATCGAGCGAGCCACGGTGCAGTTGCCCTGGTCCCTGACGTCATCTAGGACCAGGTGGTTGGCGGAACGCCTCCTCATCCTACTTCTGTTTGTTGTGCTCATCGTTATCGCACCGGCCATTACTACGACCATCCTGGAGGGCTCGATCAGCCCGGGCGTCGCCGCGACCAATACACTCGTGGACTTCGGCTTCCGCGGCGTTTCAGTCGTCGCGCGGGCTGCTGCAATGTTCTCCGTTGCAGCCCTCGTCGGCCTGAGTGTCGGTCGTGCTCTCCCGGCACTATTGCTATCTCTCATTGCCGCGCTCTTGATTGCGGTGGCGGTCCCATTCCTCGCGCTGGCCACGCAGCCGACCGAGTTCATCGCTCCGTTGGGCGATCCGAAGGTCCGCTACGGATTGGTCCGCGAAGAGCAATACCAGGATCCGGCTGGAACGTTGTTCACCATCGACGAGGTCACGGCTAAGGTTCCGCCAGACGCTGGAGACCCGACAACCTGGATCGAGGCGAACTTTCGGAAGGTTGCCACGGGCGTGCGCGGTGAGCGTTACTGGGATGCGGAGATTGCATCAGCCATCATGCTCGCCGCCGTGACCGTCGCTTCTCTTGGCGCGGCCACCGTGCTCGTGGCACGCAGGCGACCGTATTGAGCCGGCCGAGTGCAGATAAGACGTTGCAACCCATAGCGCCGCCATGGTCCGGGCGCGGACGCTGGACCCGGAGTTCTCCGGGGCTCCGCGCATATGAGGCGCGTGTAACTCGGAGTCGCAAGCATCGACCAGCGGGCGCGACGCACAGACCACGTCCGGAATCGCTCCTAAGGCCGGCGCGTCTGCCATTCCGCCACTCGCCCGGGCCGAGGATACCCCGCGGTCTCGGCCGTGGCTCAGGCCTTGGGCGGCTGGCTCGATTCGGCGGCTGCGCCGGTGGCGGTGCCCACGACGCCGTCCATGCGCGCCCGGGCCTTGCGGAGACCCTCGGCGAAGGACGGGCCGTCCGCGTCGAAGAGGCGCTCGGCGAACTCGCGACCGGCCTTCACCGACGCCGGGCCGAGGGCGTTCGCAAGCAGGCCGCCGGCGACACCCAGGATGTCGGCGTTCCGGCGGTCCGCTTCCCGCTCGTCGAGGAACTTGCTGAACTCGCGCTCGAGGGTCCCGCGAACCTTGTCACCGTCCGGCCCGAGCTTGCGGAGGGTTCGTTCGATCTCATCGGGCAGCATCGACTTGGGGAGGTCGGCGTCCTTGCCGAAGATCGCTCGCCGCGTCCGGCGAACGAGCCGCTTCGGACCCCCGAGGAGCAGGAATGCCGCGCCGACGGCCGCGCCGCCCACCTTCGCCGGCTGGCGTCGAAGTCGCGCCGGGATGTCGACGGCGGCCCGGGCCGAGGCCTCCAGGGCCACGACCTCGTCCTCGAGGCCCTGGCGGGCGGCTAGGACTTCGGCCCGAGCGGCGACCGTGCGCGCACCCACTCGATGGTCTCCTTCGTGGTCTCGATGGTCTGGCTGGGATAGAAGCGGGCCTTGAGCGCCTCGGTGTCGATCCCCGTCCGGGCGACACCGTAGCCGGCAGCGATCGGCCAGGCGACGAGGACGACGAACGTGCTGAGGGCCGCCCACGGGCGTGGGTCGATGTGGAGCAGGAGGCCGGCCGCCAGGACCAGGACCCCGACCCCGAGCGCGACCAGGAGCGCCTCCCCGATGCGCGACCCGGCGACGCCGACGGCCACGAGGGCGGCCAGGATCGCGACGTCCACGAGGGCGACCGACCCGAGCAGCACGCCCCAGCCGATGGAACCGAAGAGGAAGTCCCCGAGGTACAGGAGGAGCCCGATCGGCAGCAGGAGGGCCAGGGCGACGAGGGCGCCGACGGCGAGCCCCACGAGGACCATGACCGCCTTGATCTCGGCGCCGATCTCGGCCGCCTCGGCCTTCGCCAGGTCGACGTGGGCCGTGAGGAGCCGGCGGGCGGCCGCGATCACGGCGTCGATCTGGGCGCGCAGGCCGGCCGGCGGCCGATCGCGGGACGATGGATCGGCTCCGGCGGAACCCGGGTTCTGGGCGTCGTCCAACGGGTCCTCACGCGTGCGGCGCCGGGCTGGCGCACGTCGATGATACCAACCGCCGCTGCCCCGGCCTCGCATACCATCGCCCGGTGCGCGCCATCGAACGAGCTGAGGTCCTGTCCATCGGCTCCGAGCTGACCGTCGGAGAGACCCGCGACACGAACGCCGGCGAGCTCGCCGGCGCCCTGGCCGTGGCCGGTGTCGAGGTCCTTCGCATGACCGCCCTGCCCGACGACCTGCCCGCGGTCCGCGACGCCTTCTCGACCGGGCTCGAGCAGGCCGACCTCGTCGTCTCGACGGGCGGCCTCGGCCCGACCCCGGACGACTTGACCCGCGAATCGATCGCGGCGGCGATCGGCGAGGCTCCGGCCGTCGACCCCGGCCTCGAGGCCTGGCTGCGCGACCTCTTCGATCGACGCGGCCTCCCGTTTCCTGCCACGAACGTCAAGCAGGGCTGGCTGACGCCCTCCACGACCGCCATCCCGAACGCCAATGGGACCGCACCGGGCTGGTGGGTCGACCGGCCCGATGGTCGCGTGATTGTCGCCCTGCCGGGACCGCCCCGCGAGATGCGGCCGATGTGGCGCGACTGGGTCCAGCCGCGACTCGCGGCCCGGGGCCTGGGCCGCCGGATCGCCTCGATCACCCTCCGGACCAGCGGCCTCGGAGAATCCCTGATCGCGGAGCGACTCGGGGCCCTCCTCGATCGCGACGCCAACCCCACCGTCGCCACCTATGCCCGTGCCGATGCCGTCGACATCCGCATCTCGGCCGTGCCGACGGCCAGCTCCACGGCCGAGGCCCTCGTGGCGGCCGCCGAGGCCGAGGTCCTGGCGGCGATCGGGAGCCACGTCTGGGGACGCGGGACGGTCACCTGGCCCGAGGCGATCGGGAGCGCCCTGGCCAGCCGGAGCTGGCGCCTCGCGACGGTCGAGATCGCGACCCGC
>JACQEH010000088.1 GCA_016200675.1 Chloroflexota bacterium
GATCAGGGAAGGACCCCGCCGCATGAGGCGCCTGCCACGCTCCCTCGACGAGATCGGCGGCCTCCGGACGCCCCGCTGGATTCGGGAGTCGACGGCCGGCCAGTACGACCGCTATGGCCCAGCCAGCCAGCGTGAGCAGCAGGACCGTTTCATCGAGCGCCACGGCCTGGTCGACACCGGGCTCGTCTACCAGGTCGCCCACAGCGGTCGCACCGTCTGGCGCTCGGCCACGATGGCCACGATGGTCGACGACCTCCGATCGGGCCGCTTCGACCTGCTCCTTACCGGCTACTCCGACCGCTGGCAGCGCAACCTGCGCCGGACCCTCGAGCTGCTCGAAGACGAGCTGCACCCGAATGGCGTCGCCCTGGTGATGTGCGACCGGAAGATCCTGAGCTCCGACCCCTCCGACTGGGACGAGCTGATCTCGGAGGCCGCCGGCGCGGAGAAGTACAGCCGTCGGCTCTCGGAGCGCATCACCGAGGGCTACGCCGCCAAGTTCGACCAGGAGCACGACCCGGGTGGCCATGCCGCCCTCGGCTTCCGGCGCCTTCCGGAGCCGCCGCACACCCTCGAGATCGACCCCGACCGCATGCCCGTCGTTGTGGGCCTGTTCGAGCAGTACGCGCTGGGCAACGTGAGCGCGGTGCAGCTCGAGGCAGAGACCGGGCTCGCCGCGACACGCATCCGGATGATCCTCATGAACCCGCTCTACAACGGCTGGATCCGGCGGCACCGCGGCACGAACGAGACGCGCCGACCGGCACCATGGCGGGCAGCACCCCCCGTCTCCGACGAGCTCTGGGCGCGGGTGGAGGAAGTCCGACGTGCCAAGACCCGCGGCGGAGGACCGAAGAACTGGGATCGTGTCGACCTGCTGGGCGGCCTCCTTGAATGCGTGTGCGGTCGCCTACTGCGGAACGACGGAACGTTCGCCGATGGCCGCCACCGCAAGCACCACGCCAACCCGTGCGAGGCCTGGGGCCGCAAGGCCCGCCTCGGCGACGCGACCTGGGAGACGCCTGTGCTGGCCCAGGTCGCCGGCATCGCGCTCGACGACGTCACCATGGCCTCCGTCGTCGCGGCCCTCGGGTCAAACCGCCAGCCGGTCGCCATCGACCGAGCGCGGATCGATCGGCAGATCCGCGAGCTGGCGCTGGAGCACGCCGGCGGCCTGCTCGGCGACGACACCTACCTGACGCGCCTCAAGGCACTCCGCGAGCAGCGGGACGCCATCGTGGAGCGAACGGCGGCGGGCCTACCCGGCCATCGCGCCGTCGAGTGGCTGCGGGCCCTGGGCGAGTCGTTCCAGACCGCAGACGTACCGAAGGAGAAGGCAGACCTGATGCACGCCATCTACGAGCGGATCACGGTCGCGGGCCCCCAGATCGTGGGAGTCCGGCTGACCGCGGCGGCCTATGCGCACGGCTTGGCGCTGGCACTGCCCGAAAAGGTTGAAATGGCGCGCCCGACAGGATTCGAACCTGCGACCTTCGGCTCCGGAGGCCGACGCTCTATCCACTGAGCTACAGGCGCGCGGTTTCGTGCTCGGCTAGAGCGTAAAACCTTGGACGCAACGACCACTGAGCGCAAGCGCTTGCATGTCCAGCGTCGGCGGCCATCTTACCGCCCTGCGTTAATCAGGCGATCCGGGGCGTCAGGGGGCTGGCGGGCCGGCAGCCGTGACGGGCAGAGGCGGGACGCCGAACATGCGCGACGTGAGTCGCATCGCCGACCACACGAGGAACAGCATCACCGGGACCTCGACCAAGGGCCCGACCACGGTGGCCAGGGCGACAGTCGGCGAGAAGGCAGTGATCGCGATTGCAATCGCGATCTCGAAGTCCCGGCCGGTCGCACTGAAGGCAACCGCCACGGCATCACGGTAAGGGAACCCGAGACGCCATGCGACGGTCAGGACGACGAAGAACATGGCCACGAAGAAGAGACTCATTGGGATCGCCATCTCGACGACGATGCCCGGACGCTGGAGGATCAGGTCGCCCTTGAGGGCGAACATGACGATCAGGGTAAAGAGGAGCCCAAGTATCGAGACCCCGTTGAGAGTGGGCTTGAGGGCATCCATCCCGGCCTCGCCACGCCGACGGACGACCAGCACTCGCGTCGCGACCCCGAGCACCAGGGGCAGCCCCAGGTACAGGACGACGCTCTGGGCGACGACCCACACGTCGAACCGGACGTCACCGATGAGGAGCCGAGCGTAGATCGGGATCAGGAGCATCTGGGCGACCGAGTTCAGGGCCACGAAGACGAGGGCCATCGGAGTATTGCCCTTCGCCAGGAAGGTGAAGATGATGACCATCGCGATCGACGCGTCCAAGACCGCGTAGGTGCGAGCGGCTCGCTGGCCGCCTGCGTCGAGGCCGCGCTTCTCGATGAGCGGCTCGCCCGAGGGGAAAAAGATCGGAGCGGCTCCCGAAGGAGCCGCTCCGTTGCTGTCCCGGTGAACTTTCCGCCGAAACGGAAGCCCCCCACGCGTCAAAGGCATCTATCACGTCGGCTGCACCGACTACCCTGACCCAACCTACCCATGACCTTGCCGCTGGGGCAGCGGACTGCGCGAACGCAGTGCACGGCAGAGTCTATCCGACCGAGCCCTCGAATCCAACCCTTTTCGACGCGCCGTCGGTGTAAATTCCTTAACCAACGCCGTGCCGGCGTGCACGGATCAGGCCTTCCGGGGCCTCAATCCTCGTGAATCGTGACGGACTTCATGGCCACCGGCGCATCCGGCAGGTCCCGGCTGTTGCGGGGTGCCCCGACGATCCTGTCCACGACATCCATGCCCTTGGTGACCTGCCCGAAGAGGGTGTAGCTCTTGGGCAGCTTGCCGGTCAGATCCTGGTGACAGATGAAGAACTGGCTGCCGTTGGTGTTCGGGCCGGCGTTGGCCATCGCCAGCGCGCCCCGGACGTAATCGCCCTTGAACGGCTCGTCCTCGAACTTGTAGCCGGGCCCGCCGGTCCCGACGCGCGACGGGTCGAGGGTCGCCTTCTTGCCGTGCTGGCCGTCGCCGGCCTGGGCGACGAAGCCGGGGATGACCCGATGGAAGACCACGTCGTCGTAGAAGCCCTTCTTCGCCAGCTCGACGAAGTTGTTGGCGGCCTTGGGGACGTCAGTGGTGTAGAGCTGGACCTCGATGTCGCCGAGGTCGGTGGAGATCGTGGCGCGGGTCATGGTCGCTCCTCGTGAGCTCGTCAGGGGTTGACGACGGACACGCTGTCCATCGCGATCGGGTGGCTCGGTCGTTCGGCGTCGGCGGCGGCGGCGATAGCGTCGATCACGTCCATGCCGGCCGTGACCTGCCCGAGGATGGCATAGGTGTTGGCGCCTGCGAGCGAGGACGCAGCGCCGTCCGCCAGGACGATGAAGAACTGGGAGCCCTGGCTGTGGGGGTCCCGCGTCCGGGCCATCGCCACGGTGCCGCGGTGGTAGGGGCTCGTGACCGGGTCGTCGGCGATGGTGTAGCCAGGGCCGCCGCTGCCGTTGCCCGCCGGGTCGCCGCCCTGGATCACGAAGCCGGGAACGACGCGATGGAAGGCGAGCCCGTTGTAGAAGCCGCATGAGGCGAGGGCCACGAAGTTGCCCGTCGCGATGGGCGCGAGGTCGGCCTCGATCCGGATCGTGATCGGCCCCTTCGCCGTGGTCATCGTGACGGTCCGCACCTGGCCGGCCGGGAGGGCCGGCGGCTGGCTCGTGGGGCAGCCCCGCGTGTCGCGGGTCGGGCCGGCTGCGACCGGCGTCGGGCCGGCTGCGACCGGCGTCGGGCCGGCTGCGACCGGCGCCGAGCATCCGCCGACCGTCGCGACCGCCACGGTCGCAAGGAGGACGAGCACGCGGCGGGCAGTCAAGCGGCGGCCTCCCGGGCGGCGGGGTAGTCGATCGCCCCGGACAGGAGCGCCTCGCCCAGAATGATGCCGTCCACGCCGGCATCGCGCAGGCGACGGATGCCGTCGAGGTCCCGGACCCCGCCCGCAACCAACAGCTCCACGTCCAGCGATCCCCGAAGGCCGGCCAGGGCCTCCAGCTCGGCGGCCCCGCCGCCATGCGCCAGGACCAGGCGGGCGACGCCCGCCCCGACCAGCTCGCCGGCGAGCTCCGGCAGTGATGGCGCGTGGGGACGGCGCCAGCGAAATGCCGCGAGGCGATCCGGGCGGGCATCAAGGCCGACGGCCAGCCAGTCGCCGGCCACTCCCAGGCAGCCCCGGAGCGCCGTCGGATCGTCGGCCAGGGCGAGGCCGCAGACGACGCGCGTGGCTCCGGCCGCGAACGCGAGGCGGATGCCATCCGCCGTATCGACCCCGCCGGCGACCTGGATCGGGGTGGCGATCCGGGCTGCGACCGCCCCGATCGTCTCGAGGTTGCCGGGGCTGCCGGCCCGCGCCCCGTCGAAGTCGATCAGGTGGACGAGCGGGGCGCCGAGCCCCACGAAGTGCTCCGCGATCCGGTCAGGCCGGTCGGTCGGCGCGCCCACGCCGCTGGCAACGCCGGGCCAGAAGACCACCCGGGAGCGGCCCCGCTCAAGGTCGATGGCCGGGATGACCAGCATGCGAGGCTCCTCAGGGCCGCGTGGCGCTGCTCGCCGGCTGCCCGGGCCGCGTCTCCGCGAGGACCGACCGGAAGATCGCCACGGCCCGCTCGACATCCGCCATACCGATGCCGTAGTGGGTGACCGCGCGCAGCTGCCCGTGGGGGAAGAGGTCGAGGAGCAGTCCGCGAGCAGCGCACGCGTCGGCGAACGCCCGGCGGTCTCCTTCGACACGAAACAGGACGAAGTTGGTGACGACCCGGGCCGGGTCCAGCGGGCCATCGCCAGGTTGGGCGATATCGCCGGCGGATCGGATCCCCGACAGGCTTGCGAGGTCGGTGGCGAGGCGGCGGGCGTTGGCGTGGTCGTCGGCCAGGCGCTCGATCATGCCCGCTGATCCATCACGCAAGGCGACGAGCCCGGCCGCCGCCAGGATCCCGGCCTGGCGCATGCCGCCGCCCAGCAGCTTCCGCGCCCGGCGCGCGCGCCAGATGAACTCACGGGTCCCGACCACGACGCTCCCGACGGGACACGCGAGGCCCTTCGAGAGGCAGAAGGTGACGCTGTCGGCCGGCGCGGCGAGCTCGGGCCCGGAGACCCCGAGCGCGACGGCCGCGTTCCAGAAGCGTGCGCCATCGACGTGGAGGGGAATGCCGTTCTCGTGGGCAATCCCTGCGACTTCGGCCGTGTACGCGACGCTCAGCGGCCGGCCCATCGAGTGGGCGTGGGTGTTCTCGATGACGACGAGGCCCGTGATCGGCTGGTGCGGGTCGCTGGCATCCCGGAAGGCGCTCCGGATCTCGTCCGGGTCCATCGTCCCGTCCGCCCGCTCGCGGAGGGCCCGCACCGACGCCCCGACGACCACCGCGTGTCCGGCGGCCTCGTCCAGGACGACGTGGCTCTGGTAGCCAGCGATCGCCTCCTCGCCGCGCGCCAGGTGGGCCATCTGGACCACGAGGTTGCCCATCGTGCCGGACGTGACGAAGAGCCCGGCCTCCTTGCCGAGGAGCTCGGCGGCACGTTCCTCGAGGGCGTGGACGGTGGGGTCGTCGCCGAAGACGTCGTCGCCGACCTCGGCTTCGGCCATCGCCCGGCGCATCTCCGGCGTGGGCTTGGTGACGGTATCGGAACGAAGATCGATGGGGTCCATGGGCGTCGGCAGGATACCGCGCGCCTGCCTCGGCGGGCTCCGGCGGCTCGGCTGCCCCATTCCCGCGCCCGACTGCCGAGCTCGTGTGGCTGGTTCCCGGGGCTCGGCGGCCGGTTCCCGCCGCGGGTCGAGCGGTGTACGGTGCCAGCGTGGAGCCCAGCGACCCCACGCCCCGCGACACCGGCTACCGGGCCGGCGCTCGGCTGCGCCAGGCGGACCGCCATCGGACCCGGGGAACCGTGGTGGTCCTCGCCGCGATCGTGGTGTCCGGCATAGCCTTCGCCGCCCTCGACGGCGATCGCGGCCGGCCGAGCGCGAGCGACAGGGCCGATGCGAGCCCGTCCCCGGAGGGGACCGTGGCGCGCGCGTCGATCCCCGAGGGCACGTCGCTGCCGGCCGTCGCCATCCTCGGCCAGCCGGCCCCAGCGCGGCCCGTGCCGATGAACGCGGGTTGGGTGCGCTGGCTGGACCCTCGGACCGGGACGCTCGGAGGTGACGCGGACCCGCCCGATTCGGGCGTGGAGCCGCTGACCTTCGTCGATGCCGGCGGCCGGGCGATCCAGGTCTGCATGTCCCCGCCGCAGGACACCTCCGGCGACACCTACGCCGTCGAGCTGTGCGCCTTCGATGCGGCTGGCAGGCGATCCGATCCGACGCCGATCGCCATGTTCCAGGCGCCGCTGCCCATCGCGACCGGTCTCGATGCGGCTCCTGTCCAGCTCGACGCGGCGGTATCCGCCAATGGGCGTCGGTTGTGGGTCACATCGGCCGTCCGCGGCGGGACGTCATGGAACGTGGAGCTCCGCGTTGTGGACCTCGCGACCCATGCGGTCACCCTCGTGCGGCGGCTCCGAGAGATCCCGATCCATTCCGCCGTGGTTCGGCAGCCGTCGGCGGATGGCTGGCTCGTGGAGCCAGCTGACCTGATCCGGCCGGTCATCCGCGTCTCGCCTGAAGGTCTGCGGATCTCCCTGAGCCTGACCGCCGAGACGGCCGGCCCCGGCCTGCCCCAGCAAGAGCGCCTGGTCCTCGACGCAGTCGAAACGACGTCGTCGCCGATCGTCGCCTTCCATGCCGGTCAGGCCAGCGACACCGCATGTGACGCGTCGCGGAGCGGCTGGGCGAACGAGCGCATCTTCTTCATGCTCTGCAGTCACGGCGAGGCCGATGGTGCGCTCCAGCCCTTCGTCCGGATCGAGAACCCCGACGACATGACGCGCGACGTGTCGGTCGGGCTCGAGATCGCGGCCGACGGCCGCCGGTTGGTCCGGCCGTTCGACAATTCGTCCTGGCTGCTCGACGCGAGGGACGGGATGCTCTATCGCTGGGACCCGAGCGGGCTGAACCTCAGCACCCTCGACGTCAAGACGCGCGCGGGGTCCACGATCAGCCTCGATCCAGCCGGCGGGACCCCGAAAGGCGGCATCGAGACGCCGCTCGGCGGGACCATGCCCGATGGCGAGGTAGCCTGGGGACAGCTCGTTTCGGCCGGCAGCCCTGCCGCCGGAATGCAGATCGTCGGCAGCGGCGACGGACGCTACCTGTATCTCGTCGCCTCGCCACCGGTAGGCGGGTTCGCGGGTCGCCGGGCCGGGGCACAGAGCTCCCTCCTGTGGGTTGTCGCGACCGACACCCTGGTGATGCTCGGGCGTGGCGAGGCGCCGGCGCTCGTCGACCAGGTCGGTCTGGCACCGGGCGGCGGGCCGCTTATCGCCATGCTCACGCCCGAGGCACCGGCGAGGGGTCTTCCCGCCTCCGACTGGGTCGTCCCGGTCTGGTTCGTCGACCAGGCCACCGGCCAGCCCCTGGCCGTGGCCGGCAGAGTCCGCGGACCGGGCGGCGTCGCGCCGTCGTTCCTCAATCCGACCGTCGGAACCCTCGCCGGCTTCTGACCGGCTTCTGACAAGGGGGTGTCGGCCTGCTATCCTCCGCACTCGCTGCCCGGACCCGTGGTGTAGCGGCCCAACATGCCAGCCTGTCACGCTGGAGATCGCCGGTTCGAATCCGGTCGGGTCCGCCATCTTACCTCCGGGGTACGTCACTTATCTCCGGGGTACGCAGCACCGGCGCTGAGACGAGTCCTCGCGGCAGCGCTCCTCGCCTCGGTCCTGCCAGCGCGTGCTCCCCCGACAACCCGATACCCAGCGCGGCCGCCGGGCCGATGGCGACGCCGGGACCGACGCCATCTCAGGCCACCGCGCAGACCCCCTCGCCGATCCCGTCGCCCACGGCGGAGCCGACGACACCCCTGGCGCCGGTCGCGGTGGTTCCCGTCTCGAGCTTCCGGGACCGGTGGACCGAGACCACGGCGGTCGACGTCGCGAGCGTCCTCGCCGGCGGCTCGAAGCGTTACGGGGCGGTTGAGGACGTGGCGGCGGACCGATAGGCGATCCTCGCCAGGAGGCACGGTCGACCCGCCGGATCGGGACCGGCGCCCTGCCGGGAGCTAAGTACGCCGATTCCCAAATCTCGCAACGTATGGCATCAGGCTGCCTGAGCCACCGGGGTCAGAGCAGCCAGGACGCGGTGGAGGTCGAGCCTCGTGAAACGCCACTCGAAGGGCTTGGCGATCGCGCTGTACCGCTCGCCG
>JACQEH010000043.1 GCA_016200675.1 Chloroflexota bacterium
CGGCCGTTCACGAGGTAGCGGTCGAAGTCGCCGACGACCTGGGCGTACTCGGCCAGGTAGTCCGAGCTGTCGAGGAACTCCGCCCAGCGGATGGGCGTGGCCAGGACCGGGATGGGATTCCGGTTGCGGCCCCACACGACGGGGTCGAGGCGGGCGAAGAGGGCCTTCGCCTCGGGATGCCACGTCCACCACAGGTTGTAGGCGATGCGGTGCAGGCCCTCCAGGGCGGGCGGCACGCGGAGGACGCCCGGCGTCACCGAGGGAATGCGCACGAGGGGATCCATCGCCCGCGGATTGTACCGGTTTAGCGATCCGCGACAGGCGCCCCAGCGGGGGCGCTACCATCCCTGTGAGATGGCCCTCCGCATCGCCTTCGTCGCCGCCGAGTGTGAGCCGTGGGCCAAGACGGGCGGCCTGGCCGACGTCGTCGACGCCCTCGCCCGGGCGCTCGGCCAGGTCGGCGGCGGCGAGATCGAGACGCCGGTCGATGTCTTCCTGCCCCGCTATCGCGCGGTCGACGTTCCGCCCGACCGGATCATCGGCGAGCAGGTGGTCCAGGTCCTCGGCCCGGGGGCCGAGCGAGGGCTGGCGGCGGTCCGGATCATCGACATCGCGGCCGGAGGCTATCGCCTTCGCCTGGTCGACCACCCGGCGGCCTTCGACCGGGCCACGTACTACGGCGAGGGCTCGACCGACTACCCCGACAATGCCTGGCGGTTCGGCCTCTTCTGCCGGGCTGCCCTGGCCGCCATGACCGCCGAGCGGCGCCTGCCGGATGTCCTCCACCTTCACGACTGGCACGCGGCGCCGATGGTCCGCTACACGGAGCGCGGCCCGGCCGGCCCGGCCGTCCTCCTGACCCTCCACAACCTCGCCTATCACGGCTGGACGCCGCGAGCTGCCACGACCGGCCTCGGCCCGGAGTGGACGGGCCGCCTCCGGCCGGCCGACGTCGGGATCGACCTCCTGCGGGCCGGCATAATCGAGGCGGACCTCGTCAACACCGTGAGTCCGGGGTTCGCTCGCGAGGCCCTCGGGCCCAAGTTCGGGATGGGTCTCGACGACGCCCTGCGGGCGCGGGGCGGGTCCTTCATCGGCATCCTCAACGGCCTCGACACCGAGCTCTGGGATCCGGCAACCGATGCCGCCATCGCGCGCCCGTATGGCGCTGCCGACCGCTCGGGTAAGGCCGTCTGCCGGTCCGACCTCCTGGGGCGCCTCGGCTTCGACCGGGCCGATCCGGGGCCGCTCCTCGGGATGATTGGCCGCCTGGATCCCCAGAAGGGCTTCGACCTCCTCGCCGAGGCCGCGCCCGACCTCCTTGCCGATGGCTTCCGCCTCGTGGTCCAGGGCTCCGGGCCGGCCGAGTTGGTGGAACCGCTGCGCGCCCTGGCCGAGGCCCATCCCCGGCGGGTGGCCCTCATCGACCGCTTCGACCGGGAACTGGCCCGTCGCATCTATGCCGGCGCCGACGGCTTCCTCATGCCCTCACGCTTCGAGCCGTGCGGGACGGGCCAGATGATCGCCCTCCGCTATGGGACGCCGCCCATCGTCCACGCGACCGGTGGCCTGGCCGACACGGTCGTCGACGAGCACGATCATCCGGGGACTGGGACCGGATTCGCCTTCCGCCATCCGACGGCGACCGGGCTCCGCTGGGCGTGCCGCGAGTTCGCCACGCGGTTCGGGGCCGGCGGTCCCGCCTGGGAGGCGCTCCTGGACCGGTCGATGGCCGTCGACTTCGACTGGCGGACCGGCTCGGCGCCGGCCTACATCGAGGCCTACCGCCGGGCGATCGAGCTGCGGCGAGCAGGCCGTCGAGCGGTGGGGACATCGGCGAAACGGCTGTGATCGGTCTGGCTGATCATCGCGAGCCCGGCCCCACACCGCCGAGCCGCCACATTGGCGTCACCCGCGTCGCGCCACTCGCGTTCGCGGCAGCGCTGATCCGTCGGAGCGTTCAAGGGGCCATGGCGGCTCCCATGTCGGTCGACCGCCGGCCTGTTACTCGACCGCCATGCGGATGATGGTCCTGAGGCGCTCGGGAGCGCTCCGACGGGGATCGCCGAGGTAGATCTCGTGGTGGTGGCCTCGGGGCCGGAGGCCGGCCGCGGCGATGGCCGAGGTAGATCTCGTGGTGGTGGCCTCGGGGCCGGAGGCCGGCATGCCGCCGAAGAGGAACTCACCCCGGATCAGCCACGTCGGGACGCCGGCGGCCGCGGGGTCGGCCAGCGCCCCCAGCCCGCCGTCCCAGTCGCCGTTCTCGAGGAGGATCGCCAGGACCGCATCGGCGTCGAACTGGGTCAGGCCCAGGGCCTTGGCCCGGATGTCGCCATCGGACCAGCCGGGGTTCGCACCCTCGATCGCCGCCACGGCATCGGCGAGGTGGGCGTACGGTCGCTCGAGGGGATCGTGGGTCATGAGCTCCATCGCCGCGACCGGCATGGCCGGCGGATCGAGGAGCAGGAGCCGGCCGGGACGCAGCCCGGCCGCCGGCAGCGCCGCGACCAGGAGCCCGCCCCAGGAGTGGCCGAGGACGGCCGGCTCGCGCTCGGCGAAGCCGGCCGCGCGGGTCCACCCGGCAAGGTCCTCGGCCGACTGGGCGAAGCGATGGCGCCCCTGCCAGTGCCCGGTCCGTCCGTGCCCCGGCATGTCGACGGCAACGACGAACCGCCCCGTGGCGGCGATCGCGGGACCGATCCGCCAGAACGTCTCGGCGTTGGAGGTGACGCCATGGACCAGGATCACTGGCGGGTCGGCCGGCGTCCCCCATCCGTAGGTGGCCCACGGTATGCCCTCGACCTCGATGGTCGGCAGGCGGGCGGCTGCGAGGTCCGGTGCCGCGCTGCGCAGGGCCGCCGCGACCGGGGGTGGCAGGTCTGCCGCCGTGGCCCCGACGACGACGCTCACGGCACGAGGTCGATCACGGCGACGCTCCGCGGCGGGATCGCGGCCAGGGGTCGGTAGGCGGTGAAGCCGCCGCTCGAGGTCACGGTCGGGGCCGTTGCCGCCGCGCCGACGGGCCCGAGGGCGAGCGTCGCCGTCGGGGCCCCGCACAGGGGACCCTTCTCGAGGGTGAGGGTCGGGGTCACGGTCCCGTCCGCCACGTTGGCCACGACCAGCGCCGTCTCGGCGGCCGTCGAGCGGACCGCGGCGAAGACGCCCGGTGCGTCGGTGGTCACCTCGGTGTACGTGCCGGCCGAGAGGGCCGGGTGGGCGGCCCGAAGGCGGATGAGGTCGCGGTACGTCGACAGGAGCGACGCGGGGTCGGCGGCCTCGGTCGCCACGTTGACGGCGGCCGCGTCGTCCGAGAGGGCCTCCCACGGAGCGTGACTGCTGAAGCCCGCCGCCGGCTCGCTCGCGTTCCAGCGCATCGGCGTCCGGATCCGCTCGTCCGGCTTCTGGCCGGTCATCCCGATCTCCTCGCCGTAGTAGACGAAGGGGACGCCGGGTCCCGTGAGGAGCAGCTGCGCCGCAAGGCGCAGCTTGGCCGGGTCGCCCTTGAGCGTGCTGGCGACGCGGTCCATGTCGTGGTTGGTGAGGAAGGCGCCGAAGTCGCCCGTCGGGTAGAGCGACGTGACCTTCGCCAGGACCCGCCCGATGCTGCCCGCGTCGCCGCTCCCCGCCGCGTCCACGTAGCTGGAGGCGACCGTGAAGTCGAAGGTCATGTCCAGATCGGCCGGGACGTAGCTGGAGCTGATCTTCGACGCGTCCCAGACCTCGCCGAGCAGGAGCGCGCCCGGTGCCTTCGCCTGCAGCGACCGGCGCAGCGTCCCGAGCCAGGCGTGCGTTGCCGGCGTGTTCTGGGTGGTCGGCCCGTCCTCGACCAGGTACTTGGCCGCATCCAGGCGGAAGCCGTCGACGCCGACGTCACCGAGCCAGAAGGCGGCATCGCCGGTGAGCTCGGCGGTCACGGCCGGATTCGCGACGTTGAGGTCCGGCAGGTCCGGCCCGAACGCCGCGTAGTAGTAGCGGTTGCCGTCGCTGAACCAGTTATTGCCCTGGGGCTCCGACGCCCAGACATACCAGTCTGCGTGGGCCGAGTCCGGGGTCTCCGAGTCGACGAACCAGGGGTGCCGGTTCGAGGTGTGGTTGAGCGGCAGGTCCAGGATCACGGCCATCCCGCGCTGGTGGGCGGCCTTGACCAGGGCGCGCATGTCGTCGAGCGAGCCGTAGTCGGGATTGACCCCTCGATAGTCGGTCACGTCGTAGCCGTGGTAGGACGGCGACGGGAACGTCGGCATCAGCCACAGGCCCGTCACGCCGAGGTCGCCCGCCGTCGCGGGGTTGCCGTCGTTGAGCTGGTCGAGGTGGGCGGTGAGGCCGCTGAGGTCGCCGATCCCGTCGCCGTTGCTGTCGGCGAAGCTCCGAACGAAGACCTCGTAGAAGAGGCGGTTCGTCCACCATCCCGGCTGGTTCGTCGTGGTCGACGGTGGCACGAGCGGCGGGATCGGCGGACAGCTCGGGGATGTGGCCGGCGAGCCGCCCGGCGGATGCGCGGTCGAGGCCGAGCCGCTCGGGACCGCCGAGCTGCTGGACGAGCAGGCCGCGATGAGGAGGCTGAGGCCGGCCGCGACGGCGGGCAGGCCCCGCCGGCGCCTCAGCATCTGGCCCGCGCCACGTCCCCGCTCAGCCCTTGATGCCGCCGACCGTGAGGCCCGACACGATCCACTTCTGGAGCAGCAGGTACACGATCATGACCGGCAGGGCGAAGAGCACCGCGAACGCGGCGAAGGTCGACCAGGGCGTGCTCCCCGCGTACTGCCCCACGAGGGCGTTGAGGGCGATGGCCAGCGTCCACTGGGTGGGGTCTCCGACCACGAACACCTGGGCGAGGATGAATTCCGTCCAGCCCGCGATGAATCCGAAGAGGGCCGTGACCGCCAGGACCGGCGTGGCCAGCGGCAGGACCACCTTGTAGAAGGTCTGGAAGCGGCTGGCGCCGTCCACGGTGGCCGCCTCCTCGAGCTCCTTGGGGATCGTGTCGAGGTAGCCCTTCATGTTCCAGACCGCAAACGGCAGCTGCGTCGAGGTCACGGCGAGGGCCACGCCGAGCAGGGATCCGCCGAGGCGGAAGCCGCCGACGGCGATCCGGTTCATCGAGATGTACAGGGGCCCGACCGTCGCCACGGCCGGCAGCATCAGCACCGCCAGGATCAGCAGCATCATGAATTCCCGCCCCCGGAACTTCATCCGCGAGAACGCATAGGCCGCCAGGACGCCGAGGCCGACGCTGAGGATCGAGATGATCACGGCCAGGGTCAGGCTGTTCAGGGCGAGCTGGAAGAACGACACCGGGTTGAGGGTTGGCCGCTCGAGGACGCGTCCGTAAGCGGCGAAGTTCGCGCCCGGCGGGATGAGGCTGTCCGGCCTCGCGATGTTCCGCGGATCGAGCGACATGCCCACGATCCAGACGATCGGGAACAGGACGGTCGAGCCGATCGCGAGGCAGAGGAGCTGGAGGAGGAGCTGGTTGCCCAGCTTGAGGCTCCGCCCGGAGCCGGTCCTGGCCTGGGCAACCGGTCGGACCTTGGCCGGCGTGGCGACCGCGACGGGGGTGGTCATGGCTGGGAGCTCCCCTCCGAGTGGCGTGACCGGCGGAGACAGAACGGCTGCGGCATCGGCCTGGCCCTCACGCGTCGAAGGACGCGGTGGCCCGCGCCAGGCGGTTGGTGACGAGGGTGATCACGAGCAGGATGAAGAACTGGAAGATGGCGAAGGCCGCGGCGACGCCGTAGAGGTGCTGTTCCTGGACGAGGCGATAGGCGGTCGTCACGAGCAGCTCCGTCTGGCCGAAGGGACCTCCGCCGGACATGAAGTAGGAGAGGGTGAACAGGTTGAAGGTGAGGACGAAGCCGTAGATCGCGAACGGCAGCATCGCCGGCCGCAGAAACGGCAGCGTGACGGTCTTCAGGCGGTCCCAGTAGCCGGCGCCGTCCATCTCCGCCGCTTCGTAGAGGTCCTTCGGAATGGACTGCAGGGCGCCCGTGGCCACGACCGAGTTGAGCGGCCAGCCGAGCCAGATGTTCGCGGCAAGGAGCGCGAAGTAGGCCAACGGCAGGATCAGTGGCCCGGCGGTGAGGATGGGGTTTGGCTGGTTCAGCCAGTCGAGCTGGAAGGGCGGCAGCTTGAACAGCACCCCGATCGTCCCGTTGATCAGTTGGTTCACCGCCCCGTACTGGGGGTCGAACATGTTCCGCCAGACGGTCGCCACGATGATCGGGGGGATGGCGATCGGGAGGATGTAGACCGCTCGCCAGATGCGCTTGCCCCACAGGCCCTCGACATTGAGGACGAGCGCGACGGCCACGCCGATGACGACGTGGATGATGACGTTCGTGAAGGCCCAGAAGAGGTTGAAGACGAGGATCCGGACGAAGTCGAAGTTGGGGATGACGATGTTGTTGTCGAGGATCCGAAGGAAGTTCTTGAAGCCGACGATCGCCGGTCCAGGGGATCCGGGGCGGAGATTCTTGAGCTGGAAGTCCGTGAACGCCATCCAGACCTGGAAGACCAGGGGATAGAAGGTGATGATCGCCATGACCAGGAGGGCCGGCAGGAGGAAGAGGTAGGCGGTCCGCGTGTTCACGGTCCGCCGCCACCATGAGGGTCTGCCCACGGGACCTGCCGGCTCGGCCGCCGCGGCGGTCATCGCCCGGTGCTCCGGTCATCCATCGGAATCGCTCCTGCTCGAACGCGATGGGGGAGAGTCGAGGCGCCGGCTGGGCCGGCGCCTTGACTCGCTATGCCAGAGGGTAACGGAGTCGGAGACCCCGCGACTACGGTGCGGCGTTGGCCTTGTCCATCGCGGTGCACGCGTCAGCGACGAGCTTCGTCGTGTCGGTGCCCTTGTCGATGGCGGCTGCGAGGGCGTTGCCGAAGTTGTCCCAGTAGCCGTTGAGCTGCTTGGCCGTCGGCCGGGCGAAGCCCTTGGGCATGAGCGCCGAGAAGCTCTGGGCGATGGGGTCGCTCGGCTTGAGGGTCGTGTTCGCCGGCAGGTGGCCGACGTTGGCGAAGAGCTGCTCGTTCGCCGGGAGCAGGAACTGCAGGGCGAACGCCTTGGCCAGGTCGATGTTCTTCGACGAGGCGTTGATGTAGAAGCCGTCAGGCGCCGTCATCGGAGCCCACTCGCCACCCGGACCCGTGGGCCCCGCGGCAACGGCGAGCTTCGCGCCGAGCGCCTTGGAAAGGTCACCGGACTGCCACGGGCCGTCGATGAACCCGCCGATCTTGCCGGCGATCAGGTCGGCCTTGGCGTTGCTGTCGTTCTGGTAGAACGTCATGCCCGCAGCCTTCATGTCCTGGAGCCACTTGAGGGCGTCTGCCACGCCGCTGTTCGCGGCGGCGGCGCATTTGCCGTCGTTGGCAAGGATCTTGCCGCCGAAGGACGAGTAGAGGCCCCACAGGTAGTAGGCCCCGCCGCCGTTGGCGCCGTAGACCCAGCCGAGCTTCTTGGCGTTGGCCTTCCAGTCGTCGGTCGTCTTGGGGGCGGCGGTCAGGATGGTGTTGTCGTAGAAGAGCTCGACGGCCTTCATCGACTCGGGGATCTCGTACAGCTTGCCGTCGACGGTCGCCGCGTTGATGGCGACGTCGGAGGTGTTGTACGGCGCGGCCTTGAGGGTCGCGCTGAGATCGGACACGTCGACGAGCAGGTTGTTGCGGGCCTCGTTCGGGAGGCTGTCGTTGGGGGCGATGTACATGTCGGGACCGCCGCCGGTGCCGGCCTGGGTCTCGAAGTTGGTGAAGAGGTTGTTGAAGGGGACGTCGGTGACCGTCACGGTCAGGCCGGGGTTGGCGGCCTTGACCTGAGCGACGATCTTGTCGAAGGCGTCCTTCTCGCTGGTGCCGCTGGCGCCGTAGGCCTCCCAGATGGTGAGCGTGCCGGTCAGGGCCTTGGCCGTCGCGGCTGCGCTCGGGGCGGATGAGGCGCCGGTGCTCGGAGCGGTGCTCGGTGCGGTCGACGCGCCGCCGCCACAGGCGGTTGCGGCGAGCGCGACCACGGCGAGCAATCCGCCGAACTTGTTTCGGTTCTGCATGGTTTCTTGTTTCCTCCTCGTGCGAGACTCGACTCGCCGCCCGGATCGACACTCGATCCGCGTTCGGGGTCCGTCTTCGCGATGTTTCGGCGCCGCGGGTGGGGGCCGCGTCCGCGGACGTGGCTCGCCGACGGCGTCAGACCTGCCGTTGGTCCGAGGCACCTCCTTCGGTGGTCAGGCGCACCGTATCGGGCGCGGGTCCGGTGGACGCGCGCACGACCAGGCGGGTCGCCAGGATCTCGTGCTGGTCGAGGCCAATGGAGCCCTCCAGGATGCCGAGCAGGAGCTCGACGGCCTGCTCGCCCTTGCGGGCGATGGGCTGGTGAATGGTGGTGAGGGCGGGGTCGGCGAACTGGGCGAGCTCGACGTCGTCGAAGCCGACGACGCTCAGGTCGGCCGGCACGGCCAGGCCGCGCTCGCGCGCCGCCCGCATGGCCCCGATCGCGATGGCGTCGCTCATGGCCAGGACGCCGGTCGGCCGGAGGCCGGAATCCCAGGTCTCGGCAAAGGCGGCCGTGCCGCCGAGGATGGTCGAGGGCGACGTGACGACCGCCTCGTCGGGCAGCTCGATGCCGGCGCTCGCGAGCGCGGCGTGGTAGCCGCGCAGGCGGCGGGCCGGAACGCCACCCGGGTCGTCAACGCCGGCCTCCTCGGACGACTCGATCGAGAGGACCGCCAGGCGGCGGTGGCCGAGGCCGATGAGGTGTTCGGCGGCGAGGCGGGCGCCACCCTCGTCGTCGACGTCGATGCCGGGCTGGGTCGGCAGGGCCGTGGAGTCGACGAGGACCATTGGGACGCCGGCTTTCCGAATCTGCTCGACCTCGGGGTGGTGGGCCGAGAGGCCGATGGCCACGACGCCGTCGACGCTCGCCCGGCCGATCGCCCGGGCCAGCGAGCCGCGGAAGGGCGAGACGAACTGGAGGACGTAGCCCGAGGCCTCGGCCGCCGCCGCGACGCCGGCCGCGAAGGTCCCGAAGAAGGGGTTCTCGAAGACGACCGACAGGGCCTGGGGGGTCAGGACGCCGATGGTATGGGTCCGGCCCTGGCTGAGCATGCGAGCCACGGGGTGCGGGCGGTAGCCGAGCGTCTCGGCCACGGACCTGATGCGGACGGCCGTGTCGGGAGCCAGGCGATCGGGCCGGTTGAAGGCGAAGGAGACGGCTGTCTTCGAGACGCCGGCCGCGTCGGCGACGTCGGAGATGGTCGGCCGGCGGATCACCTGGACCATGCTGTGACGGTTCCTCCAACCTGAGCCGCCGCGCATCGAACGGGGGAGACCCGGGAACGGGGCCTGGGTTCCGCTGGATCGGGGGCTCGGGGGATGGCCGGTTAATCCGGTTTAGCAAACCGGTTTAGTGGACCGTAGCAGGTCATTCGCGCGACGTCAACAGTCGTCCGAGACCCTGCGTCGTCGAGACCCTGTGTCGTCGAGACCCTCGCGCGTCGCGGCTTCGCCCAGATGTGTCCGGGTGCGCCGCGGCCCGGGCATTCGCCCTCGATATCGTTCGCCGGCATCGTCCATCGGGTTCGTCCGCGGGGCTCATCCAAGGGGCTCGTCCGCGGGGCTCGGCCACGTCCCGCGCACCCGGCGGCTAGGATGAGCGTCAAGGCGCCGGCCCTCGCGTCTCACCAGTTCGTGGTCCAGCTCAAGAACGACCCGGGGGCCATGGCCACCCTGGCCGAGCGGCTCGCGGCCGAGGGGGTGGACCTCCGCGCCATCGGCGGCGGGGGCATCGGCGACACCGGGCACGTGATCATGACGACCGCCGACGACGAGGCCACCCGGCGCGTCCTCGACGAGGGTGACTACACCTACGTCGAGGGTGAGTCGATCCTGGCCGAGGTGGACGACCGGCCGGGCGGGATGGCTCGCCTGTCGCGGGCGCTGGCAGACGCCGGCGTCAACATCTACGGCCATCTCTTCCTCGGCCGCTGGGGCGACCGGGCGATGTTCGCTTTCGTGGTCGACCAGCCGGCGATCGCCCGGCCGATCCTGGATCGCAAGGGCTGACGAACGGCGCCCACGCCCGCGACGGGCGGGTGCCTCAGCGGCTGCTGGCGGAGAGGCGGTAGATCGAGCCGCCGAGGTCGGCGGCGTAGAGCTCGCCCGACTCGGATTCGCCGTAGCCCGCGATCCCGCCCGGCGCGGCAGCCACCTGGACGAGCGATTGGGCCCCGGATGCCGCCGCGCTGACCGCCCAGGTGAGGCCGGTGCACTCGTCGCTGAAGACGTAGCCGCCACGGAGGGCCGGTGAGGCGGACCCGCGATAGACATTGCCGCCGATCACCGCGCAGCCGAAGTCGTGGGAGTACTCGACCACCGGGAGCGTCAGGCCGCCCGTGGAACAGCCGCTCGAGGGATTGAAGCAGTGGTCGCCCTCCATGATCCGCCAGCCGAAGTTCAGGCCGCCGACGCCGGCCCGGGCAACGTCCACCTCCTCCCACAGGTTCTGCCCGACGTCGCCGATCCAGAGGTCGCCGGTCGCCCGATCGAAGGAGAAGCGGAACGGGTTTCGCAGGCCATAGAGCCAGATCTCGCCCTGCTTCCCGGACTGGCCGGCGAAGGGGTTGGAAGCGGGGATCCCGTAGTTCCGGCCGCCTGACGGGTGGTCGACGTCGATCCTGAGGATCTTCCCGAGGAGCGAACCGAGGTCCTGGGCGTGATTCTGCGGGTCGCCGCCCGAGCCCCCGTCTCCCAGCGCGATGTACAGGTATCCGTCAGGCCCGAAGGCGATCCCCCCGCCGTTGTGGTTGGGATAGGGCTGGGCGACGTGGAGGATGGCGACCTCGCTGCCCGGGATGACGACGTTCGGGGCCGCTGGGTCGACCGCGAACGAGCTCACGACCGTGTTGCCGGCCGTGTCGGTGTAGTCGACGAAGACGCGCGGATCCGCCGGGTAGCCGGGATGGAAGGCGAGCCCCATGAGGCCCTGCTCGCCGCCCCTCGAGACCTGGCTCGAGATGTTCAGGAAGGGTGTCGATGTCACGGTGCCGCCGTTGACGATGTAGACGGCCCCGCCCTGCTCGGCGACGAAGAGGCGCCCGCTGCCGTCGCCCGCGTTGGCGATCGCGAGGGGCCGTCCGGGAACCGTGGCCGCGACGGCGAACGTGACCGCCACGTGGTTCGGATCCCATCCGGTCGGGGTGGGCGGCGCCGTGGGGGCTCTCGTTGGCGCCGGGGTGGGGCGGGGGGTCGGTCGTGACGTGGGCCGCGGCGTCGGGGCAAGGGTTGATCCGGCCGTGGGCGCCGAAGCGGCCGCGGAGCTCGACGGTGAGGGCGTGGAACTGGTGGGGTTCGAGCCCGGCGTCGTGCCGGTCGGCGCCGGCGACGCCTGGGCAGAGGAAGCTGCCTCGGTGGCGATGGGGGAGGCCGAGCCGGAGCTCGTGCTCGTGGTCGCACTGCAACCGGCGACTGCCAGCGCCACGACGATCGCCAGCGCGCTCCTGGATCCGGACCCCCCGCCATGCACCCGTCGAATCTATCCGCAATCCCGGATTCGCCAATGGGACGATCGGATCCGCGTGGAGCCTCGCGGTACCGCCGGGCGTCCGCCGGGCGTCCGCCGGGCGTCCGCAGTTACGGGATGGCAGGGGGATTGGAGCGGGAGACGGGATTCGAACCCGCGACATTCGCCTTGGAAGGGCGACGCTCCACCAACTGAGCTACTCCCGCTCGCCGAGTTCCGCCGTCCCGCTGTCGAAGTGTTCGGGCGCGATGGCAGTTCGCACAGACGATATCGCACTTGGCGACCTCCGCAATGATTCTCGGTGTCCCGGAGCGGCCGATCATCCTCGTGACGCCAAAGCGCTTGGTCGCCGGGTCTCGAAGGTCGAAGTCCATCGCACACGGCGGGAACGACTCGCCACAGTCGGCACATGGGACCGCACGGAGCACATCGAGGAGACGCGCCTGCTCCCGCCACCTTGCTCGTCTGGCCTCGATCGACGGCGACGTCACCGCGGGTCGCGGCCCAGTTCGAAGTCGTTCGGCGTGCTCACGTCGAGTCCTGATCCGATGACCGTTGGCACAGATCACGTCGCACTTGGCGATCTCATCGATGATCGTTTGAGCCGCCAACATGGCTCGGCCTTCCGTGAGACCGAACGCCTTGCGCTCGCGTTGCCGATGGTCGAAGTCCATCTGATGCGGTAGCAGGATCCGACCGCAATCGGCGCACGGGACATGTCGGCATGCGGCGCACGGGACATGTCGGCATGCGCGCAGGAATGCAAGCGTCTCAGCCTGGCGCCTGCGAACGCGTTCCAATTCCTGATCCTGTCGTGCGTGGTACGCCACGTTCGCAGGGCGCTGGCTCCGCCGATGGCCCACGGTTCGGAGTATAGAACACCGGTTCTATATGCTGGCCCTCGGCGCGGGTCGCTCCGGTCGCGCCGGCCCTCAGCCGGATAGGCGAGCCGATCCGACGCGGGCGATGGCATCCTCGATGGCAGCGGCGAGCCGGGCGCCTGTTGGGCTGCCGACGAGTGGCGTCACCTTGTGATCGCCGATCGTCTCGATCCACTCCGGCTCGATGCCCGACGCGGTCAGGACGACGGGCACGCCCGGGTGGAGCTCGCGGAGGCCCTCGATCAGGCGCTGGGCGCCATCTGGTTCACCCGTCACGAAGGCGTCGTAGATCAGGACGTCGGCGCCGTCGGCCAGGTCGCAGGGGCGCCCGGCGAGGATCGGGCAATGGGCGCCGATCGGGCCGAGGCACTCGCGAACGTCGTAGCCGCGCCGGCGCAGCGAGTCGACCTCCTCGTCGGCGAGGTCGATGTCGTGGTTCACGACCAGGACTCGAGTCATCTCGGCACCTCTGGGGCGATACCCCAGTCTCGGCCGGGCCCAAGTGGGTGGTCAGTGCCGGGTGGCCCGTTCGAGCCGGTCCGTGCCGCCCGGATCGCGGCCGATCGGACGGCTGCCTTCCCCTTGACGCCAACGGCTCAGGCCCGGACCATCGCGGTGTGGCCGACGTGATGATCGCGATCGGCGGGGCAGCGGGCGCTGTGACGAGGTATGTCGTCGACGGGTTCGTCGCGAATCGGGCGCCGGGTGCGTTTCCCTGGGGCACCCTCGTGATCAACCTGTCCGGCTCGGCCCTGCTGGGGCTGCTGTTCGCCCTGGCCATCGAGCGGGGCGTCCTGCCGGCGTCGATCCGGGGGCCGCTCATGATCGGCTTCCTCGGTGCCGATGCGACGTTCTCGACGCTGCTGCTCGAGAAGGTGGAGGTCCACGCCTACCGCGCCGATGGCAAGGCAGCCGCCGGCACTTGACCTGCGCACGCCGGCGCAGGGACCGGGTGCGCCGCGGGAATCCCGGGGCGTACCATCCGGCCCCGTGAACCTCCCGCAGGGCGAACGAGCCCCGAACACCCCGTTCGTCGGCATCGCCGCCGTGGTCGGCCTGGCCGGCATCGCTGCCGGCACCGTGGTCCTCGGCCCCACGAACCTCGGGTTCGACTGGGCGAAGGCGACCACGGCCCTCCTGTCGTGGATCCCGGCCACCCTGGGTCCGGGTCTCCTTGTCCTGGCGGTCGTTGCGGTCGAGGTCGCGGTCGGCGCGGCGCTGGCAGGGGCGATCCGGGGACGGCCCTTCGAGGCCCTCGACGAGGCGATCCTCCAGGGCTTCGTCATGGCCCTCGCCAAGGACGTCGTGCTGCTGGGAGTGGTCGGCGGCTTCGGGCTCTTCCGCCAGCCCGTGCTGGTGGCGGTCGACGTGACGGTCCTCGTGGCGGGGATGGCGTTCCGGCGTCCGTTCCTGGCGCCCACCGCTGTCCCGCGGACGGTGGACGTCACGCCACTCGGCGTGCTCCTGATCGTGGTCTGGGCGATCCCGGTCCTGCTGCAGCTCGCCTCGCCGGTCGTCCCCTTCATCGACATCCTCCCGAATCACGTCGCCCCGGCCGAACACCTCCGAACCTTCGGAACGCTGACCCATCTGACGGACACCCAGTCGCCGATCTACGGTCCGTCGCGGATCTTCCTCGGCTACACGGCCCTCCTCGGTTCGATCACGACAACCGCGGGGATCCCCGCCGGCCAGGCGCTCGCCGCGTTCATCCTGCCCTCGACGATCCTGGTGGCCGTTGCCATTCGGCGCCTGGCGCTGGCGGTCGGCGGCGCCGGCATCGGCCCATGGGTCCTCCTGGCGTTCGCGATGACGACCTCGTTCGCCCGGCTCGGCGATGCCCGGGCGACCGTCGTGGTCCTGCCGATGGCGGCATGGGCCCTCGCGGTCGTCGCCGAGGCGCCTGCCCGCACCCAGCCGCACCCCGTTGTCCTCGGCCTCGGCCTGGGCGGGGCACTGCTCATTCATCCGGTCATCGGGTTCCTGGCCGCGGCCACGATCTTGATCGTGGTGCTGATCCGGCCGGCGCTTGCCGGCCCCGCGATGCCGGCGCTCGCGACCGGCGCCGTCATCGCCCTGCCGCAGGCGGCGACGATGGTCGGGATCTCACTCCCGC
>JACQEH010000089.1 GCA_016200675.1 Chloroflexota bacterium
CTCCCACTGGCGGGTCACGTCGGCTGCCGTCCGCGCGACGGCATCGCCGAAGACGTGGGGGTGGCGGCGGACGATCTTCCGGGCGATGGAGGCCTGGACGTCGGCGAGGTCGAAGACGCCGGCCTCGGCCGCCAGTTGGGCGTGGAGGATGATCTGGAGGAGGAGATCGCCGAGCTCCCCGGCGAGGGCGGGCGTGGCTCCGGCCTCCAGGGCGTCGTAGACCTCGTAGGCCTCCTCGAGGAGGTGCTTGCGGAGCGATTCGTGGGTCTGCTCCAGGTCCCACGGGCATCCGTCCGGCCGCCGCAGGCGGGCGCTGATGTACGGCATCGCCCACGGTCCGGCCGAGGCGAGCTCGGGGGCCACGGGCGGCAGGTAGAGGGGCCGCTCGAGGTCGGCCGTGGTCATCTCGGCGAGGGATCGCTCGGGCGCAGTCGCATCATCGAGAGGGCCGATCCGGTGATCGGGCGGGTACATCCGCCGGAGCACGCCGAGGGCACCGTCGCCGCCGGGCCCATGCCGCCCAGCCAGTGGCGCCGCCGGACCGTTCAGTGTGACCCGGAGCGCGGCGGCCGGGACCACGATGACCGGCCGCGAGGCCTCGATGGGGGAGGCGACGAGTGACTCGGCCACGACGACCTGGAGACCGGCCGCGAGGTCGAGGTCCCAGCGGCGGCGCGCCTCGGCGATGAGCGCGTCGAGCACGCCGCTACGGCGTCGCGGACGTGGTGCTGACGCTCCGGGTGATCTTGGCGAGCGCCTTCTTGGCCGCGTACCAGTTCGTGAAGCCGCTCTTCTTGAAGGTCGCGATCTGGTCCTTGGTCGGCGTCCGGACTTCCTCGCCGATGACCTTCCAGAGATAGACACCGTCGCTGGCAATCGTCGTGACGTCCGTCACGCCGTCGACGGCCGCGGCGAAGATCGGCTTCTCCTTCGCGGCGTCGAACTGGCCCGTCGCCACCCAGCCGATGTCGCCGCCCTGGGCGGCCTCGGGCCCTTCGCCCTGGTCGCGGGCCAACGCGGCGAAGTCGGCACCGCCGATGAGCTGCGTGCGGAGCTGCTTCATCCAGGCCTCGTCGCCGTCGCCGAGCGGGCGCATGAACTGGATGACGTGCCAGCCGAACGCACTCTGGACCGGCGGCAGGATCTGGCCGGGCTTGAGGTCCGGCGCGAAGATCGCCTTGGCGAAGGCCGGGTCGATGCCGCTGGTGGCGTCAAAGAACGGCAGCTTGCCGCCGGTCTCGGCGGCCGAGCTCTCGTCCGACTTCGTCCGGGCCAGCTCGTCGAACTTCGAGGGGTCGGCCACCACCTGGTTGTAGATCGCCGTCGCCTCGTCCTTCGCCGTCTGCCAGGCGGGGTCGGTGAGGGGCAGGGTCTGGGCGGCGTTCGGATCGTGTTTGGGCGAGGAGAGGATGTGGCGGACCTTGACGCCCGTCGTCGCCGAGAGGCCGGAGCTCATGAAGATCTGGAGGACGTTGCGCTGCTTGGAGGGAGCCGAGAGGTTCGCCACGACCTTGGCGTCGAGGGCCTTCCGGACGAGGTCCGCCCTGATGACCTGGCGGTAGTCGGCCAGGCTGATCTTGGCGTCGTCGAGCTGCGTCTGGAACGTGTCGTCCGGGGCAGCCGGAGCGACCTCGGTGTAGCGGCCGATGCGGAACGTGCCGTCGTCGCCCTCGATGACCGCGGTCGGCGTGTTCTGGGTCCCGGCGAAGACAGCCGTCATGAACGGCTCGTCGTAGCCGCTGTCCTTGGGCACCCAGCCGAGGTCCCCGCCCTGGGCGGCCGAGGCCGCCGTGGAGACCGCCTTCGCGACGTCCTCCCAGGCCTTCCCCGACTGGAGGTCCTTGAGCGCCGCCGCGGCCTTGTCGCGGGCCGCGGCCTTCTCCGCGTCACCCGGCTTGGCGGTGACCTTGTTGACGTCCGGGGCGACCTCGATGACCCACGCGTGGCGTTGCTCGACGAGCGTCTTCTCGGCGGTCAGCTGGGCGTCGACGTCGGCGTCGCTGACCGAGACACCCTCGGACGTCGCCAGCTTGGACTGGATGACGATGTCGATGAGGCGCTCAAGGGCGATCGAGGGAATGCTCTGCCGACGCTGCTCCAGGAACTGAAGTTGGCTCGTCATGGAGCTGTCGGTGAGCCGACCCGCCGCGTTGAGCGTTCGGATCCGGCCCTCGGTGTAGTCGATCCGGAAGGTCTCGACGGCGACCCGCGCCCGCAGCTGGTCCCGGTTGATCGTGGTCTCGTCGACCGTGGCGGCGGCCCCGAAGTGGTCGCTGTACCAGGAGTAGCCGGCGTAGCCGATCAGGAGGAGGATCGAGATGACGATGACGGCCGCGAAGCCGACGTTCGTCAGGAAGGCGCGCCGGTCGTCGGAATGCCAGCCTGAGCGGCCGGGTCCCTTGACGACGGGCTTGGCACGGAGCGTCATGCGGCGGTAGGTCCCTGCAGGTGGTTGACGGCGCGGGCGGCAGCCGGCGCGCGGACGGGGCCGGTATCGTACCGCAAGACCCTATCCGGCCCGCATCAGCCCCTCGAGGAGGGCCAGGTAGCCGGGCGCGTCGCGTTCCCAGCTCATGTCCTCGACGAGCGCGGCCGCCCGGGCGATGGATGCCTCACGGGCAGGCCCGTCGTCGACGATGGCGAGGATGGCGCGGGCCAGGTCCTCGGGGTCGCCCGGCTCGTAGGTTGCCACGGTGCCCGGCTCGAACGTCCGCTCCACCAGCGGCAGGCGCGAGGCGACGGCCGCCCGGCGCATCGCCGCGTACTCGAGGATCTTCGTCGAGAGGCTGGCGTCGGTGAAGAGGTCTCGGCGGGTTGGGGCGAGGCCGATGTCGGCGGCGGCGATGGCCGCGGGCACGTCCTCGAGCGGGATCCGCCCCTCGATCCCCAGCTCGACGGCCAGGGCCTCGAGGCTCGCCAGCGAGTCACCCCGGCCGTAGGCCTCGAAGGCCACCGCCAGGGCCGGCCGCTGGGCGCGGATCCGGGCAATCGCCTGGAGGGTCACGTCGAGCTCGTAGGTGGGCGTCAGCGCCCCTGCGTAGACGAGGCGGAGGGTCCCGTCGGCCATGAACGTGCGGGCCGGCTGGGCGGCCGGGTCGAAGCGCGCCAGCGAGGGCGTGTTGCGGACGACCGCCACCTGGCCCGGCCGGACGCCGAGCCCGATCAGGCGTTCCCGGAGCGCGTCATTGACCGTGACGGCCCGGGACGCGGCCGCGATCGAGGCCCGCTCGGCGAGCAGGAGGGCGCGCCGGACGATCAGATTAGCAGCCCCCGGGAAGCGGCTCTGGAAGAAGTCCGGCATCGCCTCGTGGAGGTCCAGGACGACCGGCACGCCGGCCAGACGCAGGGGCAGAGCCGCGAAGACGAGCCAGTCCGGGAGCGTCGCCACCTGGACAAGCGCGGAGCGGCGGCG
>JACQEH010000085.1 GCA_016200675.1 Chloroflexota bacterium
GCACGCCTGCGGACTCGTCGGCCGATCAGCGGCTACAACGGCTTCGACCCGTCGGGCCCGAACCTTCACATCGGCCACCTGGTGCCGATTCTCGGCCTGATCCAGTTCCAGCGGCACGGCGGACGGCCGGTGGCCCTGGTCGGCGGGGGGACCGGCATGATCGGCGACCCCTCCGGGCTCTCGACCGAGCGCAACCTCCTCGACCGGCCGACGCTCGAGGCCAACGTCGCCTCGATCCGGCGGGGCCTCGAGCACTTCCTCGACTTCGACGGTCCCAACGGTGCGCTCGTCGTGAACAACCTCGACTGGCTGGGGGGGCTGACCGTGATCGACTTCCTGCGGGACGTCGGCAAGCACTTCACGGTCCCGTACATGCTGGCCAAGGACTCCGTCCAGACGCGCCTCGAACGGGGCCTCTCGTTCACCGAGTTCAGCTACATGCTCCTCCAGTCGGCCGACTTCTCCCACCTCCACCGGACCCTGGGGGTCGAGCTCCAGATGGGTGGCGCCGACCAGTGGGGCAACATCACGGCGGGCCTCGAGCTCATCCGCCGGAGCGGTGGGGGAGCGGCGGCGGCCGAGCCCGCCTTCGCCCTGGCCTACCCGTTGCTCCTCTCGCCATCGGGGACGAAGTTCGGCAAGAGCGAGTCCGGCGACTCGATCTGGCTCGACTCCGAGCGAACGTCGCCCTACGCCTTCTACCAGCACTGGCTCAACACCGACGACCGCGACGTCGGCGTCTACCTCCGCTGGTTCACGACCATGGCGCCCGACCAGATCGAGGCGCTCGACGTGGAGGTGGCGGCGTCGCCGGGGGCACGCACGGCGCAGCGAGCCCTGGCCATGGATGTCACGACCCGGACGCACGGGGCGATGGCGGCGCGCCAGGCGGCCGAGGACTCGGCGACGATCTTCTCGGGCGCTCCCATCCAGGATCCGGTCGTGCTCGCCCGGCTCTTCGGGAGCCTGGGCGGTTTCCACGTCGACCCGGAGGCGCTGGCGGCTCCCGCCGCGGCGGTGCTCGCGGCCGCCGGCCTCTTCCCCTCAAGAGGGGAGGCGCGACGGATGATCCAGGGCGGGGCCATCTCGAGCAATGGGACACAGCTCACGGACCCGGCATTGCCGCTGCCGCCGCCGATCGATGGCGAGTGGTGGGAGGTCCGGATCGGGAAACGGCGCCGGGAGATCGGGCGGCTCAGGCGCTCGTAGCCGGGGCCGCTTCGCCGCGCCGGGTGGCGAGCACGTCGACGACCGCGCCCGGCGCGAGGTCCCGCTCCGCCAGCAGGACCAGGAGGTGGTAGAGCAGGTCGGCAGCCTCGGACGCCAGCGCGGCGGCGGTCGCCGCCCTGTCCGCGCCCTCCGCCTCCGCGACGGCATCGTCCTTGGCGGCGATGAGGACCTCGGTCGCCTCCTCCGTCACCTTCCGGGCGACGGCATCCACCCCGCCCTCGAGGAGGGCCACGGTCCAGGAGCCGGCCGGGCGCGTCCGGCGGCGGTCGTCAATCGTTGCCCAGAGCGCCTCGAGCCGGGCGAACCCCTGAGGGGCGTCTGGTGGATCGGGCTGTCCGACGACCGATACGGCCGGTGCAGCGGAGGTGGGCACGGCGGGTGACTGGGGGACCGTCGGCGCGGTCGCGGTGGCAGCGGCGCCCTCGGCGTCGAAGCAGCTGCGGGTGCCGCGGTGACAGGTCGGGCCGGCGGGTCGGACGGTCGCCAGGACCGCATCTCCATCGCAATCGAGGGCAAGGTCCACGACGCGGAGGGTGTTGCCGCTCGTCTCGCCCTTGCGCCAGAGCCGGCCGCGAGACCGCGAGTGGAAGTGGAGGTCCGCGCTCGCGAGCGTCGCGGCGAGGGCCTCGGCATCCATGTAGGCCACCATGAGGACACGGCCGTCGGCCTCGTCCTGGGCAACGACCGGGACGAGGCCATCGGGACCCCACGTCGGCTCGCCGATCATGCCACTGCCCCCCGGATCATCCGGACGGGGATGCCCGCGGCGCCCATGGCCAGCTTCACCTCGGCGATCGAGTGCTGCCGGCGATGGAAGATCGAAGCCGCAAGAACGGCATGCGCGCCACCGTCGAGGACCGCCGCCACGAAGTCGGCGGGACGGGCTGCCCCGCCCGAGGCGATGACCGGCACCGTCACGAGATCGGCGATGGCCCGGAGGAGCTCGGTGTCGTAGCCGGTCTGGGTGCCGTCGCGGTCGATGGAGGTGATGAGCAGCTCGCCGGCCCCGAGCTCCGCGGCCCGGACGGCCCAGCTGACGGCATCGAGGCCCACGGCATCGCGACCGCCGCGGACGAGGACCTCCCATCGAGGCGGTTCGTCCGGGCGGCTCGGGGCGCGTCGGGCGTCGAGGGCGACGACGACCGCCTGGCTCCCGAAGCGTCGCGCGCACCGACTGATGAGCCCGGGATCCGCGACCGCCGCGGAGTTCAGGGACACCTTGTCTGCCCCGGCGCGCAGGGCGGCTCTCATGTCCGCCACGCTGCGGATGCCGCCACCGACGGTGAGCGGGATGAACGCACGGCGCGCGGTGCGCTCCACGATGTCGAGCAGCAGCCCGCGTCCCTCCGGGGCGGCGCCGATGTCGAGGAAGACGAGCTCATCCGCGCCTTCGACCGCATAGCGGGCGGCGAGCGTCGGTGGATCCCCTTCATCGACGAGGTCGATGAAGCGGGTGCCCTTGACGACGCGGCCGTTCGCAACATCCAGGCAGGGAATCACGCGGACGCACAGCATGTCAGTGCCGTCCGGGTGCGCGGGCGACGAGGGGCGTCCGCTCCGTGCCGGCCGTGTCGTCCCGCTCCGCCCACCGGCTGAAGTTGCGGAGGAGCCGCAGGCCGGCCGCCCCGCTGCGCTCCGGATGGAACTGGACGCCGAGGACGTTGCGGAGTTCGATCGCCGCCACGAACGTCGCGCCGTGGCATGTCTCGGCCAGGGACGTGGCGGCAGCCGACGCCGTCGGCTGTCCCGCGAACGAGTGGACGAAGTAGAAGTCCTCGTCCTGGGCAAGACCCTCGAAGAGGGCGTGCGCACGGCCTTGATGGACCTGGTTCCAGCCGATGTGCGGGAGCGTCGGCGCGTCCTCGAGCCGGACGGTGCGGCCCGGTATCACGCCCAGCGTTGCGGCCCCGTCCTCGTCGCTGCCGTCGAACAGGAGCTGGAGCCCGAGGCAGATGCCGAGGTACGGCCGGCCGGCAGCGATCCAGTGGAGGAGAGGGTCCACGAGGCGGGCCCGGACCAGGCGGCGCATCGCCGGCGCAGCGGCGCCGACGCCCGGCACGACGACGGCGTCGAGGTCATCGAATCCGCCGGGCTCGGTGACAAGCCGGACCCTGGCACCGACGAAGGTCAGCGCCTCCTCGATGCTCACGATGTTGCCGGCCCCGTAATCGACCACGCCGACGACCGGACCGGGGACGATGGCACTCGCCGGTGCGAGCGCGCTCACCCGAGGGATCCCTTCGTCGAGGCCACGCCCGCACGCCGCGGGTTGACCTCACAGGCCGCCCGGAGGGCGCGGGCCAGGGCCTTGAAGGCGGCCTCGGCGAGGTGGTGGTCGTTCCGGCCGGACCCGCGGACGTGGAGGGTGGATCCCGACGTTCGGGCGAACGCCTCGAGCGCGTGCTCGATGAGCTGCGTGGACAGGCCCCCGATGCGGTCCGATCGGAAGGGGAGGTCGACGACCGCGTAGGGGCGCCCGCCGACATCGATGGCTGCCGTGGCGAGCGACTCGTCCATGGGCACGCTGGCGTCACCGAATCGCCGGATGCCGGCCCGATCGCCGAGGGCGCCGGCAAGGGCCGCGCCGAGGACGAGTGCGACATCCTCGACCGTGTGGTGGTCGTCGACCTCGAGGTCGCCGGCCGCCTCGATCCGGAGGTCGAGGAGCGCGTGGTGCGCAAGCGACGCGAGGAGGTGGTCGTAGAACCCGATGCCCGTGGCAATCGCGGCCTCGCCGGTCCCGTCGAGGACCAGGCGGACGGTGACGTCCGTCTCCCGCGTCCGCCGGCGGACGGCCGAGATCCGGAGTCCGGACTCCAGGGTCTCGAGCTGGCCGAGGGGCGTCGTCATCGGTCGGTTCCCTCCGGCTGCCCAGGGGGTTGGAACCGCACCTCGACCGCCTGGGCGTGGGCCGGGAGGCCTTCGGCCGTGGCGAGGTCCCGGATCGTCGGCCGAAGGGCCGCCAGTCCCTCCCGGCTGATCCGTTGGACCTGGAGGAACTTGCCGAAGGTCTCGACCGCCAGGGCACCGCAACCACGGGCCAGACCGCCGGTGGGGAGGACGTGATTCGCGCCCGTGGCGTAGTCGCCGGCCGATTCGGGTGCCCACGGCCCGACGAAGACCGACCCGGCGTTGCGCACGCCTGCCACAAAGGCGTCGGGGTCCGCGACATCCACCGAGAGGTGCTCGGGCGCGTAGGCGTTGACGACCTCGAGGGCGGCGTCGAGATCGGCGACCAGGATGATCCGGCCATGCCTCCCGAGCGACCGCTCGAGGATCGCGCGCCGCGGCGCGGCCCGGAGCAGAGCATCCAATTCGGCTTCGACGTCGTCGGCGAAGGAGGCGCTCGTCGTGACGAGAAGTGCCGGCGAGTCGGGGCCGTGCTCGGCCTGGGTGAGGAGGTCGGCAGCGACACAGAGGGGATCGGATCCAGGATCGGCGACGACCATGCCCTCCGAGGGCCCGGCCGGGAGGTCGATCGCGACGCGACCGGCGAGCTCCAGCTTGGCCGCCGTGACCCAGGCATTGCCGGGACCCACCACGAGGTCGGCGCCCTCGACCCCGAATTCGGGAAGGCCGAAGGCGAGGGCTCCGATCGCCTGGGCTCCGCCCGCGACGACAAGGACCTCCACGCCGAGCAGGCCGGCTGCGCCGAGGAGGACCGGGCTGACGGTTCCATCCGCTCTGGCCGGCGACGCGACGACGATCGAACCGACGCCCGCGACCTGCGCCGCTACCACGCTCATCACCAGCGACGACGGATAGGCCGCGGCGCCCCCGGGGACGTAGGCGCCGACTCGGCCGACCGGGACCCAGCGGCGTTCGATCTCGACGCCCGGCATGATGACCGTGCGGGTGGTCATGGGCAGCTGGCCCTCGGCGAAGCGGCGAACGTTCCCGATCGCCACGTCGAGTGCCGCGCGGATCGATGGCTGGAGGCGGCGCGCGGCCGCCGCGAGCTCGTCCTTCTCGATCAGGAGCCGCCCGTCCGCCGCACCGCCGCCGAGGCGAGCCGAGGTCGCGGCGAGCGCGACCGAGCCGCCGCGCTCGACGTCGGCACCGACGACCGAGTGAATCGCGATCATGCCCTCGTGGGCCAGCGGAACGACGGACGGCGACGCGAGGCCGGGCAGCAATGCCTCGAGCTCGCCGAGGCGTGACGCGGGAGCGTTCATGAGCACGTACTTCCGGTCGCGCGCCGCGATGACCGCCCCGATCATCGTGTCGAGGGCGAGGACCTCCGCCGCCCGCTCGCGAACGGCGACGGGATTCGCCACCAGGACGGCCTCCGAGGCCATGACGTCGCCGATCGCGCGGAGGCCGTTCATGGCCAGCGTCGAACCGGTCGACACGAGGTCCACGATCGCCTCGGCCAGGCCGAGCCTCGGCGCCACCTCCACGGCGCCCGAGAGGGCGATGACCTCGACCTCGATCCCCCTGCGACGGAAGAACTCCCGGGCCGTGTTGGGGTGGGAGGTGGCGACGCGGAGGCCCCGGAGGTCCTCGACGGCGCGATGGGCCGTGTCGGCGGGCACCGCCGCCGCGAGACGGCAGCGTCCGTAGCCCAGCCCGCGCGTCTCGGGCAGGCTGTTGCCCGTCTCGGCGAGAAGGTCGCGACCGGTGATCCCCAGGTCGGCGACGCCGTCGGCGACGAACTCCACGACATCCGAGGCCCGGACGAAGAGGATGTCCAGGTCGAAGTTCAGGACGCGGGCGACGAGGCTTCGGTCGTGCTCGTCGAACACGAGGCCCGTGTCGTGGAGGAGGGCGAGAGTGGGATCGACGAGCCGCCCCTTGTTGGGGACGGCCAGCCGGAGGCGTTCGCGCATCGGGCTCCCTGGGCGGCATGGCGTTGTAGCGTAGTACTATGATAGCACGATGCAGCAGGCAGGCAAGGGCTTCGACCTTTTCCCGGCGATCGACCTCCGGGGCGGACGCGTCGTTCGGCTCCGGCAGGGCGATTTCTCGCGGGAAACGGCCTATGCCGATGATCCGGTGGCGGTGGCCCGGGCATTGGTCGACGGGGGAGCGACGTGGCTGCACGTGGTCGACCTCGATGGAGCCCGGGCCGGGCGGCCGGTCCAGACCTCCGTCATTGATCGGATCGTGGCCGCTGTCGGGAGTCGGGCAGCGGTGGAGGTCGGGGGCGGGCTTCGGACCTCGCAGGACGTCCGCCGGATCCTCGACGTGGGCGCCGCGCGCGCGGTCGTCGGCACCGCAGCCTTGGAACAGCCGGACTTCGCGGCGACGCTGGTCGCAGCACACGGCCGCGACGCGGTCGCGGCCGCGCTCGACGTTCGGGACGGGTTCGCCCTCGGGACGGGCTGGGTCCGCGGTGCGGCCGGCCTCGGCGTCGCCGATGCGATCGAGCGCCTCGCAGCCGCCGGGATCGCGTGGTTCGAGGTCACCGCGGTGGCCCGGGACGGCACGCTCGAAGGTCCGGACCTGGAGCTCGTCCGGAGCGTCCTTGCCGATGGCCGCGCCAGGGTCATCGCCGCGGGGGGCATTGCCACGGTGGCCGACATCCGGGCAGTGCGTGACCTCGGATGTGCCGGTGTGATCATCGGTCGCGCCCTCTACGACGGGACGCTCGACCTGGCGGCCGCGCTCGACGCCGGTCGGAGGCTCGGGGTCCGCGGGGCGGGCGGTCCGGGGAGCTAGGCGTCCTGCGGTGCGGACCAGGGCTCGACGGTCGTCAGGGCGGCCTCGAAGTCGGCCCGCGTGTGGACCGGCTGCCCGTGCGAGACGAGGACGAGCTCGAAGGGCAGGTCAAGCAGGGCGCGGAGGGCCGGTTTGACCCGTCGCTCGAGGATCGGCGTCCACCACACGCGCAGCACGCCGCCGCCGGCGTCGGGCGCGGTCAGCCCGTCGGCGAAGACGAGGGCCCGCTGCTCGGGCAGGTAGAGCGGTCGCTCCTGGCCAGCCCGCCCGTCGAAGACGGCCACGAGGCCGCCCGGCAGGACCTCGTCCGGGAAGATCGGCTGGAGCTCGGCCCGCGGCGCCTCGCCTCGCCAGAAGAGCCACGGGCCGTGGGCAGGGATGCCGTACCAGTGGACGAAGGCGTCGACGTCGCGGACGTGATCGGGCTTGAGCACGACGGCCCTCGTCGGCGGGCGCGCCGTAAGCCGCTCGTAGACCTCGCGGCCCTCGTTCGGGGGCGGGGCGAGGGGATCGATGAGCACGACCTCGGCCCCCGACTCGACCACGAAGGACGACACCTCGGGCTCCCAGTCGTCGCCCTCGCGCCACTCCCAGTGGCGCTGGCGCCAGAGCCACAGGCCGGGCGCGACGTCCCGGATCTCGACAGCCATCGGCGCTGACGATACCGCGCCGGGACCTCAGCCGATGGCGCGGGCGGCCTCGAGCAGGCGATCATTCTCGGCGTCGCTCCGAACGGTGATGCGCAGGCAGTGGGCGAGGGGATGGCCGGCCGGGAAGGTCCTCGGCACGAGGCCGCGTTGGAGGAGGCCCTCGGCGACGGCAGCCGCGGCCGTCGCCGTCCCGAAATCGACGAGGACGAAGTTCGTGACCGACGGCCGGATGGTCCAGCCCGCGGACGAGAGGTCCCGGGCCAGGCGAGCCCGCTCGATCTGGACGCGCTCGATGTTCGGACGTGCCGTGTCCGGGTCCAGGAGCGCGGCCGTCACGATCGCCACCGATGGCACCGCCACGGAGCCGGGCGGTCGATAGGGCGCCATCCGGGCGATCATCTCGGGTCGGGCGACGGCGAAGCCGACGCGGAGGCCGGCCAGCGCGTAGGCCTTGCTGGCGGTCCGGACCACGACCAGGCGCGGGTACCGCGATCGAAGGCCGACCAGCGATCGGCCGCTGAACTCCGCGTAGGCCTCGTCCAGCACGACGACTGGTGGCCGCCGGCCAGCGGCGGCCGCGTCGGCCTCGAGCTCGACGAGCAGGGTCTCGATGGCGCCGTCGGGTTCGGCCAGGCCGGTCGGGTTGTTGGGACTGCAGAGCCATACGACGTCCGCGCCTCGCGCCGCCTCCCGGAGCCGCGCCCCCTCGAAGGCATAGCCCGCCTCGGGGCCGAGACGTGGGATCGCCCGCACCGTGGCTCCCCGTTGCTCGCTGTCGACCCTGAACATGGCGTAGGACGGCGTCGGGATGACCGCGATCCCGCCGGGCGGCAGGAAGGCCTTGGCGATGAGGTCGAGGATCTCGTCCGCGCCCGCGCCCACGAGCAGCTCGTCCGTCCCGACGCCGTAGCGGGTGGCGGCCGCGGCGATGAGGGCCCGATAGTCCGAGGGCGGGTACTCGGACACCGGGCGCCCGAAGGCACCGGCCGCCAGCATCCGAGCGGCGAGCGCCGGTGCGGCGGGCGAGGTGTTGAGGTCGAAGCGGGCGACCTGCTCGATCGGCACGCCGTAGCGGGCCGCGACCTCCTCGTCGGTCGCCTCCCAGGCGTAGGCGATCGGATCACCAGGCGACGAGAACGTCACGGGCGTCGGGCTCATCGCGGCGGCAACCGGCCTGCCGTCAGCGGCCGCTCGTGCGGTCGAGGATCATCCGGTAGCCGCCCTCGCCGTGGTTGAGCCACGAGGCGATCCGGGTGATCGTGGCCGTGCTGGCACCGGTCTCCGCCGAGATCTGGGCGTAGTGGAGCCCCTTGTCGAGGAGTCGCGCGACGGACCAGCGCATGGCCAGGTCGCGGAGCTCGCCGATGGTGCAGAGATCGCGGAAGAAGCGCCCCGCCTCCTCCCGGTCCCGCAGCAGCAGGATGGCGTCGAAGAGGGCGTCGCTGTCCTCGGTGCGCCAGGTGTCGACGGTCATCTCGGGCCTCTACGAGCGGCGCTGCGGCCCCGCGGGCGCGTTGTCGTAGCAGCGTGTTACTACGATAGCAGGCCGGCCGCAGCGTCGCCGCCGACGCGGGGCGCGGCCCCGGTCAGTGCCCGCCGCTCGCCTCGGCGTCCTTGCGGTGGGCCTCGATGACCTTCTCGGCCAGGTGGGCGGGGACCTCCTCGTAGGTCGACAGGGTGGCCGTGAACGTTCCCCGGCCGCCGGTGATGGATCGGAGCTCGGTTGCGTACGAGAAGAGCTCAGCCTGGGGGACCGTGGCGTTGATGACCTGCATCCCGCCGGCCGTATCCATGCCGAGGACGCGCCCCCGCCGACCGTTCAGGTCGCGGTTCACTTCGCCCATGAATGCCTCCGGGACGCGGATCTCGACGTTCATGATCGGCTCGAGGAGGACCGGCCTGGCGTTGTGGACGCCGTCCTTGAGGGCCATCGAGGCGGCGATCTTGAACGACAGCTCGTTCGAGTCGACGTTGTGGAAGGAGCCGTCGTAGAGGGTGGCCTTGAAGTCCGAGAGGGGATAGCCGGCGACCACGCCCTCGGCAGCGGTCTCGCGGATACCCTTCTCGATGCCCGGGAAGAACTGCTTCGGGACGGACCCGCCGACGACCCGCTCGGCAAAGGCCACGCCGGCGCCGGGATTGGGCTCCAGCTCCAGCCATACGTCGCCGAACATGCCGTGGCCGCCGGTCTGCTTCTTGTAGCGGCCGTGGACCTGGGTCTTGCCCCGGATCGTCTCGCGATAGGGAACGCGGGGCGTCTTGGTCACGATCGCCGAGCCGAACTTGCGCTTGAGGCGCTCGATGATGACCGCGGTGTGGGCCTCGCCCATCGTCACCAGGACCTGCTCGCCGGCATCGCTCCGCTCGACGCGCGCGGTCGACTCCTCGTCCAGCATCTTCTGGAGGGCCGAGCCCATCTTGTCCAGGTCTGCCTTGGTCTGGGGCTCGATCGCCACCATGAGCGTCGGTCGGGGGAAGTCGAGGGGCGGCAGGACGAGCGGCTTCTCGCGTGTCGAGAGGGTGTCCCCGGTGGCGGTGACAGCGAGCTTGGCGACCGCGCCGATCTCGCCCGCCTCGAGCTCGCCGACCGCCTCCTGCTCCTTGCCGTGGAGGAGCAGCAGCTGGCCGATCCGCTCCTCCTCGTTGCGGTTGGGATTCCAGACGTGGGCCTGAGAGCGGAGCGTGCCGGACAGGACCCGGAGATAGGTCAGGCGTCCGACGAAGGGATCGGCGGCGGTCTTGAAGACCCGGACCAGGAGCGGCCCATCCGGATCGGGGGCCACGGCGACGGGGTTGCCGCCCTTGTCGGTCGCGGTGGCCGGCCCCTCGTCGGCCGGCGACGGCAGGTAGCGGACGAACGCGTCCAGGAGTGCCCGGAGTCCGATTCCGACGTGCGCGCTGCCGACGAGGACCGGTGCCAGGACGGATTCCTTGACGCCCTTGCGGAGGCATGCCTCCAGCTCCGCGTCCGAGATCTCCTCGCCCTCGAGGTACTTCGTCAGGACGTTGTCGTCGGCCTCGGAGGCTGCCTCGAGGAGCTGATCGCGGCGTTGGGCGACCTCGGCCTCGAGGTCGGCCGGGATGGCGGCCTCGACCTCCTTGCCGCCTTCCCAGCGATACGCCTTGCGGTGGACGAGGTCCACGTAGCCGGTGAACTTCTCGGCCCCTCCGATCGGCAGCTGGAGCGGCGCGACCTTGTTGCCGAAGGCGGCCCTGAGGGCGTCGAGGGCGGCGGTCGGGTCCGCGTTCTCGCGGTCGCACATGTTGATGAAGAAGCAGGCCGCCGTGTTCGTCGCCCGGGCGAGGGCCACGCCTTGCTCAAGGCCGGCCTCGACGCCGCCCCGCGCATCCATCACGAAAAGCGCGCCGTCGGTGGCATGGAAGCCCGACACGACCTCGGCCGCGAAGTCGAGGTAGCCGGGCGTATCGACGATCGTGATCCGCGTCCCGTCCGCCTCGAAGGTTGCCACCGCGAGGCTCAGCGTCTCTTTGCGCTTCTGCTCCTCGGGTTCGAAGTCGAGGTGCGACGTGCCGTCGTCAACGCGCCCGAGGCGGGGGATCGCGCCGGCCCGAAAGAGGAGCTGCTCGCCGAGCGTCGTCTTGCCGGAGCCGGCGTGACCGGCCAGGACGACGCTCCGAAGGTGGGGCAGGTCGACGTTCTTCATGGTCATGGAACGGTCGGTCCTCTCTGCTGGCGGAAGGGCAATGCGGAGGGCTCAAACCGGCCGCGGAGGGGCGTGCCACGGCGGTCCGGCCATGATAGTCCGGTATACTCGCCGCCGATGTCAGGACATTCGAAGTGGTCGACGATCAAGCGCCAGAAGGGTGCCAACGACGCGAAGCGTGGGGCGCTCTTCACCAAGGTCGCCCGCGAGATCATGGTCTCTGCGCGTTCGGGCGGCGGGGATCCTGACGCGAACTACCGCCTCCGCCTGGCAATCGACAAGGCCCGTGCCGTCAACATGCCGATGGACAACATCAAGCGGGCGATCGAGCGGGCGACCGGCGCCGCCGAGGGCGAGCAGTTCGAGGAGATCGTCTACGAGGGCTACGGTCCCGGCGGCGTGGCCATCCTCGTCGAGGCCATGACCGACAACCGCAACCGGACCGCATCCGACGTCCGCTCGATGTTCACCAAGGCCGGCGGCCAGCTCGCCGGCAGCGGGGCGGTCGCCTGGCAGTTCGAGCCCCGTGGCCTGATCACGGTTCCCGCCAACGGCCGCGACGCGGACGACCTGGCGCTGGCCGCCATCGACGCCGGGGCCGCCGACGTCGACACCTCCGATCCGGAGGTGATGGAGGTCTACACCGATCCGGCGGACCTGGAACGCGTCCGGAAGGCCCTCGACAGCCAGAAGATCGGCGTCGAGTCGGCCGAGAACACGATGGTCGCCAAGAGCACCGTCGAACTCGATGCCCATCGGGCGCGCCAGAACCTCCGCCTCATCGAGCTCCTGGAGGACCTCGACGACGTCCAGCGGGTGACGGCCAACTTCGACATTCCCGAGGACGTCTTCGCCGAGGTCGCCGGGTGACACCGGGCGCGCAGCCGAGGACGAGCCGGCAGGCGACGACGCGTGGCTGGCCCGGCGGAGGCGCCTGATGATCGTCCTGGGCATCGACCCAGGAACCGCGGCCCTTGGCTGGGGGCTCATCGATCGGACCGGCGCCACGCTCCGCCTCATTGACGTCGGCTGCCTCGAGACGAGCCCCGACCTGAGCCTGCCGGACCGACTGCTGGCGATCCACCGCTTCCTTGGCGAGCTCATCGCCCGCCACGATCCCGAGATCGTCGCGGTGGAGCGCCTGTTCTTCTCCCGCAACGCGCAGACCGCCTTTGCCGTGGGCCAGGCACGGGGCGTGGTCCTGCTCGCGGCCGCCGAGACGGGCCGGCTCGTTCGCGAGGCCACGCCGAGCGAGGTCAAGGTGGCGGTCACGGGCTCCGGAACCGCGGACAAGGAGCAGGTCGGCCGGATGGTCGCCGTCTGCCTCGGGCTGCCGGCGGTCCCGAGGCCGGACGACGCCGCCGACGCCCTCGCCGTTGCGATCTGGGCGGCCAACAGCGAGCGGTCGGATGGCCGGGCGACACCCGGGGCGCCGCTGATGGATCGGGCGGCCGTGGCGCCGATCGCCCGGGGCGAGTCCTCGTACGAGCGGGCCGTCCGGGAGGCATTCGCCCGGGATCGCAAGGCCGCGAGCCG
>JACQEH010000099.1 GCA_016200675.1 Chloroflexota bacterium
CTCCTCCAGCCGCATGCGCCGGCGCGAGCATTGCGAGGCCGACAGCCCGGCGAGGTCGGCGAGCTCCTGATTGGTGAGGCGGCCGTCGTCCTGGAGCGCGCTGAGGATCGCCTCGCGTTCGGCCCCGTGGCGCTCCAGGAGCGCCTGGCCCTCGCCGCCGACCTCGGCGACGCCCAGCAGGAGATGCTCGGTCGAGACGAAGTCGTCGCCCAGGCGCCGCGCCTCGGCCTCCGCCGACTCGATGATCCGCTTCGCGCGTGGGTCGAGCGTCAGCGAGCCGCCCTGGATCCGCGCGCGCTTGGCCAGGATCGACGCGAGCTCGCCCCTGAACCCCGGCAGGTCGACGCCGAGGCGGCGGAGGGTCTCGGCGGGAACCCCGTCGTCGGGCTCCAGCAGCGCGGACAGGATGTGCTCCGCGTCGAGGATCGGGCTCTCGAGGCGCTGGGCGGTCGCCTGGGCGGCGACGATCGCCTCCTGGGCCTTCTGAGTGAAACGGTCGAGTTGCATGGCGGTTCTCTCTTGGTGCGGGCGTCGGCGTTCGACGCGTCAGCGAGGGCTGGGTTGGTCGACGAGGTCGAAGAGGGCCTGCGCGGCGGTCTTCGCCTCGGTGGTCAGGTCGGTCGGCAGGAGGATCCGGGCCTTCACGTAGAGGTCGCCGAACCCGTTGGCGTTGAAGCGCGGCATCCCCTGGCCGCTCAGCCGGAACGTGCGGCCCGACTGCGTCCCGGCCGGGATCTTGAGCAGGACCCCGCCCTTGAGGGTCTCGACCCTGACCTCGGCGCCGAGCAGCGCCTCCTCGAGGGTCAGCGGAAGCTCGCGTTCGAGATCGGCTCCCCGCCGCGTGAAGCGGGCATCCGCGAGCAGCCTGACGACCACGAAGAGGTCACCGCCGCCCGGCCCGCGACCGGACAGGCGGATCCGGGTGCCCGTGTCCGCACCGCGCGGGATCGTGACCTCGAGCCGCTTGCCGTCGACCTCGACCAGCCGCTTGGTGCCCTGGTAGGCCTCGGCCAGGCTGATCTCGGCGTGCGCCTCGTGCGCGGGTGGCGGCACGCGACGGCCGGCGTTCCCGGTCGGCCCTGCTGCACGGCCGGCCGCGGACGGCTGTCCGCCGAGGCCCATGCCGGCGAGGATGTCCTCGAACCCGAGACCGCCCGCCGGGCGGGTGCCCCGGGCCGGTCTCGCGGTCGCTCGGGCGGGCTCGGCATCCTGGCCGAAGAAGACGCGGAAGAAGTCGGAGAATTCGCCAGGGTCACCGGTCGTGTGGAATTCGTAACGGACGTTGCCGCCGCCCGGTCCGCCGAACCCGGTGAACGGGCCGCCCGCGCCGGCCGCGCGTGCCCGGCTGATCTGCTCCCAGTTGGCCCCGAGTTCGTCGTACTGCTTGCGCTTGCCCGGATCGCCGAGGACCTCATTGGCCTCGTTGACCTCCTTGAACCGGCGTTCTGACGCCTTGTCGCCGGGCTTGGCGTCCGGGTGGTGCTGGCGGGCGAGCTTGCGATAGGCCTTCTTGATCTCGGCCTGGGACGCCGTCCTGGGCACGCCCAGGACGGCGTAGTAATCCTTGTACTCGAGCCCTGGGTTCGCTGCCATGGCTACGGGCCGGGGCCCGGGCGCCCGATCCGCGCGTTGCTCGCTGCGCTCGTTCGCTCACGCATTCCCAATGCGCTCGCTCTCGTGCTCGCTCGCGCCTTCGGCTCGGACGCCGGGGCCCCCGGATTCTCCTTACTTGATCGCGTCAGCTCGCACGACGACCGGCGGATGGTCGGTCGGCGGGAAGTTGGTCCGGCGGACCCGCGACTCGGGTTCCGTCGGGGTGTCGAGCGGGTCGTCGCCCTTGACGAGCTTGGGCGGCTCGGCGACCAGCGCCTTCGGCTTGCGCCGAAGGGCGGCCTCCAGGACCTGGTCCATCGAGTCGACCAGGATCAGCTTCATCGACTTGCGGATCTCCTCCGGGATGTCCCGCAGGTCCTTCTCGTTCTTGCGCGGGAGGATGACGGTCTTGGCGCCCGACAGGTGGGCGGCCAGGATCTTGCTCTTGAGCCCGCCGATCGGGAGGACCCGACCGCGCAGGGTGATCTCGCCGGTCATCGCCACGTCCTTGCGGACGGGGATGCCGGTCAGCGCGCTGACGATGGCGGTCGCCATCGTGATGCCGGCCGACGGCCCGTCCTTGGGGATGGCCCCCGCCGGGACGTGGATGTGCAGGGTGTTCTTCTCGAAGGTCTCGCGCGGAATGCCGAGCGCCGACGCGTTTGCACGGGTCCACGACAGGCCGGCTCGCGCCGACTCGCGCATGACCTCGCCGAGCTGGCCGGTCAGGATGAAGTCCTCACGGCCCTC
>JACQEH010000100.1 GCA_016200675.1 Chloroflexota bacterium
GCCCAGGTGTTGCGGAGAGCACGAGAGCGGAGCTTCGGCCCCGCTCTCGCGTGAGGTCACTATGGTGGGCGATACTGGATTCGAACCAGTGACCTCGCGGATGTGAACCGCGCGCTCTAACCGACTGAGCCAATCGCCCTCGAGACCGGCCGGCCCTCAGGGCCGGTTCGGGTCGCCGATCATACACCGAGCCCCGGCCAGCGAGCCGCGATCCCCGTCCGTTCCAAGCCCTCGACCATGACCACCTTGCGACGACCGCTCTGGCCCGCCACGACCTGGACGCTCGACCTCGAGATCCCGAGCGCCTCTGCGATGACGGCGCTGACGGCCGCGTTCGCGGCCCCGTCGACCGGCGGCGCCGCGACGCGAACGATGAGCATCCGGTCGCGGACCTCGACCACCTCGTCCCGCCCGGCCCTGGGCGTCACCCGCACTTGGATGCGAATCCCGTCATGCCGCCCGACGACCCTGCTCACGGCAGCATGCGCACGATCGTGCCGATGAGGATGACGATGATGAACGGGGCGAAGTCGAGGCCGCCGGTCGCCGGCAGGACCCGACGGACGGGGGCGAGCACGGGCTCCGTGAGCGTCACCAGGAATTGCGCCACGGACGAACGCCCGCGCGGCTCGACCCACGACAGGAGGATCCGTCCGATGATCGCGAGCTCGAGCGCGACCAGGACGAATCGCAGGAAGTTGGCGGCGAATGCAGCGGCCATCTGAGTTTCGAGTCTAGCCGCCGCCGGCGGCCCGTGCCCCGAAGATCAGGCGTCCGATACGGACGATCGTGGCCCCCTCCTCCACGGCCACCTCGAAGTCGTCGGACATGCCCATCGACAGCTCCGGGCCGAGCCCCGCGTTTCCTGGCCGGAGCGCCTCGGCAAGGTGGCGGAGGGCCACGAACGTCGGGCGCGCGTCAGCGGGATGGTCGACGAGTCGGCCCACCGTCATGAGCCCGCGGACATCGAGGTTCGGATGGGCCAGGACGCCCGGCAGTGCCGAGGCCAGGTCGTCCGGCGGGAAGCCGGACTTGGCCGGGTCGCCGTCGACGTTGACCTGGAGGAGGATCGGGAGGCGGCGGCCGGGACGCAGCTCACCGGCCAGGCGATCCAGCCGGGCGGCAAGGCCGGCATCGCCGACGGACTGGATCGTCGCGAAGGCCTCCACGGCACGGCGGGCCTTGTTCGATTGGAGCGGCCCGATGAGATGCCAGGACGCGGCCGGCAGGAGCGCCGCCTTCTCCACTCCCTCCTGGACCCGGTTCTCGCCGAACGTCGTCAGCCCGGCGGCAAGCGCCGCGCGCAGCCGCTCGACCGGGACGGTCTTGGAGACCGCGACGAGGTCGACCTCGCCGGCATCTCTGCCGACGCGCCGGCAGGCGTGCTCGATCCGCTCAAGGACACGGGCACGGGCCACCCCCAGGCGCGCGGCGTCGGCCGGGTCGAAGCGATAGGGCCTGGGCTCGGCGGGTCGGTCGGCCCTACCGGATTCCATGGGCCTGCTGCGGCGCCGCAGGCGAGCCCGGGGCAAGGCGCCGCCGAGAACGCGAGCGAGCGCACCCCAGCGTGCGTGAGCGAGCGCCCGCAGCCGGCAACGCAGCAGCGGGCGACATCTCCCGTCAGGTGCCGGCGCGGCAAGGCCGGGCGCGAGGCGGCGCCGCAGGCGAGCCCGGGGCAAGGCGCCGGCGAGGACGCGAACGAGCGCACCCCAGCGTGCGTGAGCGAGCGCCCGCAGCCGGCAACGCAGCAGCGGGCCGCATCCGGCGCCGCCCTACTTCTGGCGCCGCAGGAAGGAGGGGATCTCCAGGTCCTCCGCGTCGTAGGCCGCCCGCTTGACCGGGACGGCCTCCCCCACCGAACGTCCGCCGGCCCGCGCCGCGGCCTCGTCCGGGCGGACCGTGGGGGCATCGGGGACGCCGGCGTCGTTGAGCTGCGTCCGCTGGCGCTCCAGCTCCTCGAGGAAGTCGCGAGGGGCCTTCTGGGAGGTGTCCGCCGGAGCCATCGAGCCGGCATGCGCGGCGGTCCGCGCAACGTGACGGCGGCCGTCGAAGCCGGTGGCGATGACGGTGATCATGACCTCCTCGCCGAGCTTCTCGTTGAAGCTCGTGCCGAAGATGATGTTCGCTTCCGGGTCTGCCGCCGCCCGGATCTCCTCGGCTGCCTCGGTCACCTCGAAGAGCGACAGGTTCGAGCTGCCCGTGACGTTGAAGAGGATGCCCTGGGCGCCGTTGATGTTGACCTCGAGGAGCGGGCTGGCGATGGCCTGGCGCGCAGCCTCGACGGCCCGATTCTCGCCGGTGGCCCGACCGATCCCCATGAGGGCCGACCCGGCGTCCTTCATGATCGCCCGGACGTCGGCGAAGTCGAGGTTGATCAGGCCCGGCACGGTGATGATGTCGCTGATCCCCTGGACGCCCTGGCGCAGGACGTCGTCCACGACCCGGAAGGCATCGAGGATCGAGGTGTTCTTCTGGACGACGTCGCGGAGGCGATCGTTCGGGATCGTGATGAGGGTGTCGACCTTGCCCTTGAGCTCCTCGGCCGCCTTCTCGGAGGTGATCTTGCGCTTGGCTCCCTCGAAGGTGAAGGGCTTCGTCACGACGCCGATGGTCAGGGCGCCGGCGGCCTTGGCCAGCTCGGCGACGACGGGTGCCGCGCCGGACCCGGTACCGCCACCCAGCCCGGCGGTGATGAAGACCATGTCCGAGCCCTCGAGGGCGGCCGAGATCTTGTCCGCATCCTCCTCGGCGGCGCGCTGGCCGATGGCGCTGTCACCGCCGGCGCCGAGGCCGCGGGTGATCTTGTCGCCGATCCGGATCTTGTGCGGCGCGTCCGACTGGAGGAGGGCCTGCGCGTCCGTGTTCAGGGCGATGAACTCGACCCCCATCATCTCTGCCCGGATCATCCGGTTGACGGCGTTGCTGCCACCGCCGCCGACGCCGATGACGCGGATGAGCGCAAAGTTCTCCGAATCAGAACGCAGGGCCACCGTACTCCTCCAATGGCCTCCCGGGGCCGGGGCTGGACTGTCTGGAATGGTGACCCAGAGCCGTCGGGATGGGGGTTCGGCGCGCGCTCGGGGTCGTCGTCGGAGTCTACCATCGCCTGCCCCGGACGTGACTCCCGATTCCTGTCCGATTTCGGCAACGGTGGGCCCGCCTGCCGGGCCGCCGGTCTTACGGGAAGATGCTCCGCAGGGCATCCCGGAGGCGGCCGAGGACACCGAAGGCGGGGGTCGATTCGTAGCGGGCCGGCTCACCCTCGGCGAGCGACCGGGCACCCCAGATGAGGAGGCCGATGGCGGTGGCGTAGGCGGGTGTCAGGATGGAGTCGGTCAAGCCGGCGACGTTCGTCGGGGCGACGACCCGGACGGGCATCTGGAGGACCTCGCGGCCGAGCTCGGCGATGCCCGACAGCTGCGAGGCACCACCGGTGAGGATCAGTCCCGCCGGCAGCATGCCTGCCCCGGCCGAACGCATCTCGGCCCCCAGGAGCTCGAACGTCTCGCGCATCCGGGCCTCGATGATCTGGCACAGCTCGAGGCGGCTGATCGTCCGGCCGGCCTCCTCGCCGAGGACCGAGACGCTGATCTCCTCGTCCTCCTCGATGCCCCGCAGGTCGGCCGTGCCGTGCTTGACCTTCAGCTCCTCGGCCACCGGCAGCGAGGTCTTGATCCCGATCGCCACGTCGTTGGTCACGAAGTTCCCGCCGACGGGCAGGACGCTGGTGTGGAAGGGCGAACCCTCGTTGAACATCGCCAGGTCGATGGTGCCGGCACCGATGTCGGCGACCGCGACGCCCAGCTCCTTCTCGGTCTCGCTGGCCACCGCGTCGGACGCGGCGAGGGCGTTGGCGACCCGCTCGTCGATCTTGACCCCCGCGGCGGCCACGCACTTGATGAGGTTCTGGACCGCCGTCTGGGGCGCGGTCACGATGTGGGTCTCGACCTCGAGGCGGAGGGCGCTCATGCCGAGCGGGTCCTTGACCCCCTCCTGGCCGTCGACGATGAAGCCCCGCCGCTCGACGTGGAGGACGTCCCGGTTGGACGGGATGGCGACGGCCCGGGCGACCTCGATCGCCCGCAGGATGTCCTCCCGGCTGACCTCCCGGTCGTGGGCGGTCACCGCCACCTGGCCGGTCGAGTTGAGGCTCTCCACCTGGGCGCCGCCGACACCGACGAAGGCCTTGTCGATCTTCCAGCCAGACAGGCGCTCGGCCTTCTCGACGGCGTCGCTGATCGACCGGACGGTCTGGTCGATGTTGACGACCGCGCCCTTCTTCAACCCGGACGAGGGCACCGTCCCGTGCCCGATCACCGTCACGCGGCCGTCGCGACCCACCTCGCCGATGAGCGCGCAGACCTTGCTCGTGCCGACGTCGATGCCGACGAGGACCCCTTCGACCACGGTAGTGCCTGCTCCCTCCCGGTTGCCCGGGCTCAGATGAAGTGCCGCCGGATCAGAGCGACGTTGTTGAAGATCCGGAACCCGAAGTTGATGAGCGCCACGAGATACAGGTCCAGGCTGAGGCGGTCGCCGATGAACGTGAGGAGGACCGCGACCACCGCATTGGTGACGAAGCCGGAGATGAAGATCCGATTGTCGTAGACACCGTCGAGCTCGGCCCTGACCGCCCCGAGGACCGAATCGAGCGCGGCGAGGATCGCCACGGCCGAGTAGCGGCTGAGCTCGAAGCTGACGTTGACATTGAGGACGAGCCCGAGCAGGACGCCCACGATGAGGCCTGCCAGGGGGAGGAACACGTGGTCTCGTCCTCGCTGCGGTGCGTTTGGGCAAGGCTACCTGACGGCGGCGGGGGCGGGCAACCGGCGGCGTCGGGCCCGCCGGCCGCGATCCCGCCGCGATCGACATGCAACGCAGCCGGTCCGGTCACGGGGCGGGCGAGGCCTTGAGGATCA
>JACQEH010000086.1 GCA_016200675.1 Chloroflexota bacterium
CCGAGGCCTCGACGTACAGCTTCGACAGGTCGGCGACCGTCCCGAGCACGGTTCCCCCCGAGACGGCGTTCACGCCGGAGGAGATGATCTGCCCCGCGTCGACGTTCTTCTGGATCAGGACGCCCGTCATCGGCGAGCGGACCTCGCAGTCGGCGAGGCGCTCCTCCGCCGCCATGCGGTGGTCGCGAGCGATCTGCTCGTTCGCGAGCCGCAGGCGGAGCTGCGTAATGGCAAACATCGGTGCGGTCCTTTCGGGACCCGGCCACATCGGTCGGGTCATTCCTCGTCGGCCTGGTCCTCGTCGAGGTCCTCGTCGAGGGATCGGCCGGTGTAGGTCATGAACACGTTGTGGAGTGTCGGCTCCTGGCCGTGGCGCTCGGCGACGAGGCGCTTCAGGCCGTCCGGCGAGTCCTCCGCGACGACCCGGCCGTCGTTGAGGACGGCGATCCGGTCACAGAGCCGATCCGCCTCCTCGAGGTCGTGCGTCGTCAGGACAATGGATGCGTCGTGGTTCGTCCGGACGTCCTCGATGAAGCCCTGGACCTCCAGCTTCGACCGTGGGTCGAGGCCGGTGGTGGGCTCGTCAAGGAGCAGGAGGGCCGGGCTCGTCAGCAGGGCTCGCGCGATGGCGACCTTCTGCTGCATCCCTCGGCTCATCTGCTCGACCGGCCGGCCGACGCGCTTCCTCGCGATGCCCAGCCGCTCGAGGATGCTGTAGGCGTCCTCGCGGGCCTTCCCCGCGTCAAGGCCGTAGAGCCGGGCAGCGAAGAGGAGGTTCTCCATCGGGCTGAGCTTCTTGAAGAAGGCGGCGTCCACGCTGACGCGGTTGATGAGCCGCTTGACGGCCATCTCCTCGCGCTCGATGTCGTGGCCGAAGACCTCCACGCGACCCTCGTCGAGGGTCAGGAGGCCCGACACGAGCCGGATGAGCGTCGACTTGCCCGAGCCGTTGGCCCCCAGGATCCCGACGACGCCACCCCGCTCGAGGCGGAGGGAGACGTTGGAGATCGCGAGGACCGGCCGCTTGGCACGACCGACCTCGAACCGCTTGGTCACTCCCTCGACGAGGAGGGCCGGCACGGTCATGTCGATCGGGCGAGCCTCGGCCGGGAGGGCCTGGCGGTCCGGAGCAATCGTCTTCGGTTGTCGGATCACGGTGGCGGTCACGGTGGTTTCCTCGGTGGTGATCGGGCTGCTGGTGCGGCGCGATCAGCGCGGTGGGTGGGTTGGGTGACGATGGTCCCGGCGAGGAGGCCGGGCCCCGGACATGGAACGAGCCGTGGTCCCTGCCTCCGGCGCTTCTGCGGTCGGGTGGGCTCACGGCTCGGGTGACGGGCTCGGACGTCTCGAGACCATCAAAAAAGCCGGGGCCCGATCTGGCCCACGGCTCGTGGTTCGCGGCTGGAGCGGTCATGCCGCCCGGCAACTACCTCGAAGAGGGCACAGATCTCCCGCGATCCCTGGCGCCGACGGGCGCGATCGAGGGCACGAAGAGGAGCGTCTTGCTCATCATTCTTGCCGCCTCCGTTAGGTGGTTGACAGGCACGCAAGCCGTGCCGGTCGCGGAGTGTAGGCGCCCGACGTCCGGGGTGTCAACCGTCCGCACCGTCCACCGTCCGCACCGTCCACCGTCCGCACCGTCCACGTGTCGCCGTCCACACCGTCATATGTGGACGGTCAGGGGCATTGAGACCGCGTCTCGCCCGTGGAGGGTCTGGCCGCGGGGGTCGGCCAGGTTCGCCTGCCGAAGCTTCCGACCTGCCTGATGTCTTCTGCGCATCGGTTCCGGGCTCCAGCCGCCTGATCCGGGCCGGCGACGAACCTCCCGGGCCCCGGGATGACTGCCAGGCATGACTTCGAGCCCCATGCCGCCCGATCCGCGCGGACCGAGCGTGTGGCGGCGCGTCACGGGCACGATCGATGTCTGGCGCACATCGAACGGGCTCGGCAGGCGGCGGCCAGAGGTTCGGCCTCCGGATACTGACTCCCAGTCATATCGAGGCCGGCCGGTTCAGCGCCGCGGCGGCGGCCCTGGCTCCGGACCGACCACGACGGCCTCGCCGGCGCGCGACCAGTCGGAGTAGGAACCCGGGTAGAGGCGCGGGTCCGGGAGTCCCGCGATCCGCATCGCGAGCGCCGTGTGGCAGGCGGACACGCCACTGCCGCACGAGGTGACGACCTCGCTGTCCTCATCGGTCCCAATGGCGATGCCCGCGGCAGCGGCCGCCGCCCGCAGCTCGACGAATCGTGTCCTCAGCTGGGTGGCGGACAGAAACCTCTGCCTCGAGTCGAGATTGCCGTCGACCGCTGCGTTGATGGCCGTGGGAATGTGGCCAGGGACCGGATCAAGCGGCTCGATCTCGCCGCGATAGCGAGGTCCGCCGCGGGCGTCGAAGAGGAGCACATCGCCGAGCTCGCGCTTGAGGGACTCGCGATCGATGACGCGTCGCCAGTGAGGTGCAAGGTGGAGAACGACCGCAGCCGGTTCCGGCACCTCGGCGGTCACCGGGAGCCCCGTTGCCGTCCACGCCTGGTACCCGCCGTCGAGCACGAGGGCGCCGCCCAGTCCGTCGGCGCCGAACCCCAGGTCCTCGAGCATCCACCAGAGGCGGGCGGCAACCCAGCCTCCGACATCGTCATAGGCGACAACCGTGTCGCCGTCGCCGATTCCGGCCACTGCGAGGGCTGCGGCGAAGTCGGCAGGGTCGGGGAGGGGATGCCGCCCCGGACCGTC